>JAICUM010000742.1 GCA_025935855.1 Pirellulales bacterium
ATGTTTTACGTATATCTTTTACAAAGTCGGGCGCTAAGCAAACAACGCTATGTGGGGCTTACGAGCGACCTCAAGAAACGGCTCAGTGAACATAATGCGGGAAAATCTCCTCATACGTCCAAATACGCGCCTTGGATGCTGGTAACTTACGTTGCGTTTTCAGATGGCCTGAAAGCGGAAGTTTTTGAACGATATTTGAAGTCTGGATCTGGTCATGCCTTTGCCAGGAAAGGATTCTGGTAATCCTAGCGGCGATCCGCGGGTGTAGCTCAATGGTAGAGCAACAGCCTTCCAAGCTGATGACGAGGGTTCGATTCCCTTCACCCGCTCCAGCCTTCGCTTTTAAAGCTTCCGCTAGTCGTTTAGTACGCTGCCGGTGCCGGGCGAATTGACGACATTATAATAGACGCGGACCTTCCGCATGTAAGCCAAACCGTTTGTGTCGCTTTTGACAGAGACTCTGATGAGGTCGCCGGCGACAACAAACAGATCGCACGAACCGGTCTTGTAGCTTCGCTGCAGAGCGCCGTCCGAGCAGGTTGCAATCGATCCTGAGACGGTGATGGTCGCGGTGGTTGCGATTTGACCGCTCTTGATCTGCCATCTGATGCGCACCGTCCCGGCGTAAGGCACGATGAATTGCTTGATGGTGGACGAGTTCGTGCCGGACCGTTCGGTATCGGCGGGATAGCCGCAGGACGTTCGACGGGACCAGCACCTTGCCGAGATTCTGCGCGTTCGCGCTTGGGGCCATCGCCGGCAATAGGGCGGCCGTAAACCCCGCTGTGAGAAGTCCAGCCCTCATTGTCGCCTCCACTCAGGTCAACTGCGCGACAATACCGCACCCCGGGCTCGGCGAAAGCGGTGGGGAACCGTCGTCCTGCGCCAAAAGGCTTGCAAATCGAGGGGGCTTGGGGCATGACAGCGCCGCGGCGGGGCATTTATGCTCCGCCGTTGCCGCTTTACCGGAGGAGTGTAGCTCAATGGCTAGAGCACCGGTCTCCAAAACCGGGGGTTGGGGGTTCGAGTCCCTCCACTCCTGCCAGGCTTAGGCAGGACCACGGTCGGGCTTCGGGGCGAGCGCGCCGGCGCGGCAGACCATAGATAGAGACTTGAACTGATTTTGAGCATGGCACGAACGTCACCATTCAAGTTCCTGCAGGAAGTGCGTGCGGAGGTGAACAAGGTCACTTGGCCGTCGCGCAAGGAAACCATGATCACCACCGCGATGGTGTTCGTCATGGTGGCAGCGGCCTCGATCTTCTTCATGCTGGCCGATCAGGTGATCCGCGTGCTGGTCACCTTCGTGCTCGGCGTCGGCCATTAGAGCGAGAGAGTTAGAGAGATAATGAGCGACACGGCGACAACCACCGAGGCGCCCGCGACCACCGGCAGACCCAAGCGCTGGTACATTGTGCACGCCTATTCGAATTTCGAGAACAAGGTGGCGGAATCGATCCGCGACCAGGCCCGCCAGCGCGGCCTCGCCGAGCACATCGACGAGGTGCTGGTGCCGAAGGAGAAGGTCACCGAGGCGCGCCGCGGCCGCAAGGTCGAGACCGAGCGCAAGTTCTTCCCCGGCTACGTGCTGGTGAAGATGGACCTCACCGACGAGGTCTATCACCTGATCAAGAACACGCCGAAGGTCACCGGCTTCCTCGGCTCGGAGAAAAAGCCGCAGCCGATTTCGGAAGCGGAGGCGCTGCGCATCCTGCAGCAGGTACAGGAGGGCGTCGACCGGCCCAAGCCGTCGATCTCGTTCGAGATCGGCGAGCAGGTGCGCGTGTCGGATGGGCCGTTCGCGTCGTTCAACGGCACCGTGGAAGAAGTCGACGAAGGCCGCTCGCGCGTGAAGGTCGCGGTGTCGATCTTCGGCCGCGCCACGCCGGTGGAGCTCGAGTTCGGACAGGTGGAGAAGTTATAGTTTGGTGTCCCGGGCGCAGCGCAGCACGAAGTGATGCGCTGCTG
>JAICUM010000696.1 GCA_025935855.1 Pirellulales bacterium
ATTAAGTTCTTCCTGCAACTGGAAATCGGCCGTTACTGCCTCGTCTACCGCCGGCCCACAATCGAAGCCCTCAGCGATTGTCCCGGGCCGCGTCTGCGCGGCGTCTCGTGGTTGCCGCTGGCCTACATGGCGGCGTACACCATTTCGCTGTTGCCGGCCGTGGGGATCGTCGGCGGGCTGGCCGGCCTGATGCAGGCCGTCGCGCCAATCAGCGCCGACGCACTTACCGGCGCCCGCATCTGGGCGGTGCTCATCGTCCTCGCCACGGCGCTGCTCTTGCGGTCCGGCATCTACGGCCAGTTAGAACGGCTGGTTGCGCTGTTGGTTGGCGGCTTTTGCGTCTCGGTGTTTATCGCCTTGGCGCTCATCCAGGGAACCGACTACCGCATCGCGGCGAGCGATCTGCTTTCGGGCCTCACCGGTTCATTGGGAGCCGACTCGCGCGCCGGCGCCTACGCCGTCATCAGCCTGATGGGCGCTCTGGGCACGACGGCTAACGAGCTGTTCATGTATCCCTATTGGGTGCTCGAAAAAGGCTACGGCAGCGACGTGCCGGCGGAGCACAACGACGTGTGGCTCGCCCGCATCAAACCCTGGATCCGCGGCCTGCACTTGGACGTGGCCTTCGCCACGGTCGTCGCCGCGGCGGTGACGGTGGCATTCTATCTGCTCGGCGCGGCGATTTTGCATCGCGAGAACGTCCACCCGGAGGGGCTGGCCGTCGTCGAGCAAATCTCCGCGGTCTTCACCAGCAGTTACGGCCGCTGGTCGTACGCCGTGTACATCGCCGGGGCCTTTTGCGCCCTGTATTCCACGCTGGTCGTGGTTGCCGCGGCCACCGCGCGCATGTGGGCTGACCTGCTGGGCGCGATGAGCTTGATCGACCGGCACAACAGCCGCACGCTCAACAAGACGCACCGCGTCGTTCAGTGGCTCTGTCTCGGCGGCATGCTCGTGGCGTTTCTGGCGATCAACGAAGCGCCGCACCGCCTGGTGATCTTTGGCCAGTTCTTTTCCGCCGTCGTCAATATGCCGCTGATGATGTTTGGTATTTGCTGGCTCGCGTTTCACACCGACCGCCGCGTGCGGATGTCGCGATTGGCGGCGTTCGCGCTGGTAATTTCAGTTCTCGTCCTCGCCGCATGCACCGCCGCTGGTCTGCTCATTCAAGTGGGTTGGATGAAGTCGCCCACGCAGTAATGTGACTTTATAATTCCTCGTGAGCCTCCGCCATGCGACTCGCCATGCTCGTTGATCCGCCGAACGACCACAATCTGCAGCTCGCCGCGCAGGTGGGCGTGGAGGACATCGTCTGCATCTATCCGGGCCTCGCTGTCGAGCCGCTCTTGCACCTCAAACGCCGCGTCGAATCCTTCGGCATGCGCCTCACGCACCTGGAGCGAAAAATCCCGCACATGAAGCTCGTCCACAACGCGCCCGGCGCCGAGGAGCAGCTTGCCGGCTACAAGACGCTCCTCCGCAACATGGCCGAGGCGTCGATGGAGGTCCTCTGCTACAACTGGATGCCCGACGACGATTGGCAGCGCACCGGCTGGGACGCCCCCGAACGCGGCGGCGCCAAGGTCACGCAGTTCATTCGCAGCGACGTGAAGCCCGCTGCCCATCGATCCGGCCATGAATCCTACGGTCCCACCTCCGAGCGCGAGCTGTGGGACAATCTCAACCGCTTCCTCGACGCGCTGCTGCCGCTGGTCGAGGAAACCAACGTTAAGCTCGCCCTGCATCCCGACGACCCGCCGCTGAAGGCGCTGCACGGCCAGCCGCGAATCTTGGGTAGTCATGCGGCGCTCAAGCGCGCCGTCGAGCTTTGCCCGAGCCCGATGAACGGCCTCTGCTACTGCCAGGGCTCGCTCGCGCCGGCGGGCGAAGACCCGGTCGAAGGCATCCGGATGCTCGCTCCGCATATCCACTTCGCTCACTTCCGCAATATCACCGGCCGGGCTGAAAGCTTTCGCGAGACCTTCCACGACAACGGCGACATCGACATGCCCGCCGTGATTCGCGCCTATCACGAAGTCGGCTACCAAGGCGCCATTCGCCCCGATCACGCCCCGTCGATGGCCGGCGAATCCAACGAAAACTGCGGCTACGAAATGCTCGGCCGGCTGTACGCCGCCGGCTACATGCGCGGCCTGATGCAAGCCGCCGCGGACTACCGGCGCTAAATGTGAAAATGCCACTCCGTGGCCACCGCGCCATTCTTTTCCCG
>JAICUM010000763.1 GCA_025935855.1 Pirellulales bacterium
AGCGGCGCGCAGGTGAAGCTGAAGAGCCTCTACGTCCATCAAATCCCCAAGAGCGGCCGCGAGCCGGCCGACGTGCTGGATTATCTGGGCCTGGGCGTCAAGCAGATTGTTGCGGCAGTGTGAGATTGCTTATTAACACTACAGCGCTACGTCCGCATGGGATAGTGTGGCAGGCGTGATTTCTTGGCGGCCTGGTTTCGGGCTTGGTGGTATTGAATGACTGAGGCGACCTGTTCAATTCGCGACTGCTTGCAGTGGCTTTGCAGCCATCCGCGACACAGCGTGTTCAGGGCCCGCGCGGTTTGTTCCATTGTCACTTGCGGATTTTTCCCCCCGCAGCCGGGTGGTTTGCTCGGCGAGGAAGAGCATCACCAGTTGGCAGAGGATCATGTGCCGGTTCAGCCCTTTGTAGCTGCGGCCCTCGAAGTGAGCGAAACCGATCTCGCTCTTGGCGATCCGGAAGCAATGCTCGACGCCGGCGCGGGTGAAGGCGACTTTCATCAGCGTCGTCACGGCGGTTTTGGGCGGGGCGTTGGAGACGAAGTATTTGATCTCCTCGGTCCGTACGTTGCGGGCGACGATCAGCCAGTAGGTGCGGTCGGTGGGCGAACCGTCGCGAGCCAGATAGGCCTGAGCGGCTTTAATCTGCCAGGTCTGCGGCGGCAGGGTCTTGCGCGCCAGCTTGATCTTCCGCCATTTCTTGCCCAGGAAAGGCTTGCCCCAGATCACGGCGTTGTCCACGCGTTTGGGCGCGAAGGGCCTTTGCCGCGAGCGATACTTGGGCAGGCTCGGGAAGCAGAGCAAGTTCTTGGGAACCTCGCAGACGTAGAGCTGGCCCAGCCTATCCAGTTCAGCGAGGAATGCGGGCTTGGAGCCGTACCACTCGTCGAAGGTAAGCCAGTCGAAACGCACGCCGTCGGCGATGGCCCGCTTGATCTGCTCCAGGGCAATCTCCGACTTGGGGCGATACACGACCGAATCGGGGATGTGCGCTTCTTTACAGCGATCGCGGTCCTTGTCCCAGGAGTTCTCCGGCAGGAACAGTTCCGAGTCGAGCATGGCCATGAAGTCGCCGTGCTGGACGGCCAGGTGAACGCTGACGATGCAGTTGTCGACCTTGCCGCGGGACCCGCACCATTGGCGTTGCACGCCGGGGGTCTTGTCCCCTTTCTTGGCCACGCCGGTTTCATCGACCCAGCCGACCACGCCGACATCGTTGATGGCCTTGGCGCCCGGCGCGGGCAAGTGCTCGCGGACGATCCGGCGTTGAATGGCATCCCGCATGGCGCCGTGGTCCCAGGCATGATGGGTGAGAAACTCCTGGAGCGTGCGAACCGCGGTGCCGCCGGCCAGGGCGATCGGCTCAACGCTCTTGCGGGCCAGGTCCGAAAGCAGCCCGCGACAATAGACGGCCACATGCCCAAAGGTGGGCAGACGGGGAAAGAACTTGCGGAAATCCCCGAGGTAATCGGTCAAGGCTGGACGCAGGCCAGCGATTTGAACTTCGGTCATAGACCTCCATGTCTGATGGAGGTCTTACCGTGCAAGGCCGCCCGGCGTTGAGCGGTTGTAGCGCTGTAGTGTTAAAAGACTGCCTCAGCTTCGGAAGGTCATCGCCGAAGCGGACAGCGTGATGTCGCTTTGGATTGAGCTGATTTGCGCATTCGAGAAGGCTTACCGCCGCGATCCGCCTGATGAAGAGACGATCGCCGGGATTTATTCGTATGCCGACTGGTGCATTCAAGCGCCGAGGCGGCCTGACGCCGGACATGATCCTTTGAGTGCCGTAATCGTCTGTTTTTACGAAGACATCCCGACCATCCCGCCCGCGCGAGACGATATGCCGCGATGGTTTAC
>JAICUM010000265.1 GCA_025935855.1 Pirellulales bacterium
TATACTGGCCGCTCGCTTAGCAGTCCATCGAACAGCGTAGTTCCGCGCGCCACGCCCGAGCTCACCGCCGAGAACGGTTTAGCCGCGACCCGCCAGGGGAGCGCGCCCACGCACGCATCCACGAACCCTTTTGGACTTTTGGACTTTTTTCAAGAAATCCAAAACTCCAGCCACAACAGGAGCGACCACGACCACTTCAGCCTTGTTTTTCCGAGAAAATCGCGCCGGCCGCCGGCCAAGAAAGCTGAGTTTTGAGCACGAAAACAGGGGCCCCCGATGAGCACCAAAATCCAAAAATCCAAAACGCCAAAACCCTTCCACCTTCCGCCTTCCACTTTCCGCCTCAGCTCCCCGCAAGGCTTTTGTCCCCTCCGCCCACTCGCACCACCCCACGCCATTCCCACTCGCTCCACCCCATTTTCTCCACCGTTTCCCGCGCCTTCCTTCCTCCAGCCTCCGGACGACAGCCTCCAGCCTCCCTTTCTGTCGCCAAAAATGCACTTCACGACAAAAACCCGCCGTGACAGAAACCCTTCCCTCCGGACTCCAGCCTCCAGTCTCCCGCCTCAATCCTTCCGCCACCCCTACATCTTCCCAAATTCCCTCCGCACAACCCCCAAATCCCGTGCTATCAGAACAATCCGCATGTCCCATCTAGCCAGGACAATCCGATCTTCCCCTACAGCCGCGGTCCAGCCGACCGCCGGCGCGGCGCCCACCACCCCGCGCGCCCGCGCCGCTATTCCCGCTACCTACTCATTCATCTCAGTCAACGGAGTGACCCATGAACTCGGCTTGGCCCATCGGGCGGCGGCTCGCTGCCGCCCTCATCGCTTCCGCCGCCGCGCTGCAGCTTGCCGCCGGCGTCGCCCACGCCCAGCAGGGCTACATCATGTCCAGCGACCAGCAGGGCATGAACCAGGGCGAAATGATCCAAGGCAACCAACCTCCGATGGGACCCGCCAGCCAATACGACGTGGCTCCGATGGGATCGACGGGCCCGTACGACGTGGCGCCCATGGGCCAGTGCGACCTCGGCCAGTGCGGCGGCGGCTCCTGCGGCAACGGCTGCTGCGATCAATGCGCCTGCGGCGACGGCTGCGACCCTTGCTGCAACGATTGCTGCGGCCCGTGGTGCCACCGCACCAGTTTCTGGGGCGAGTTTCTCTACCTCCAGCCGGGTAACGTGGACATGGTTCACGCCCAGGCGCAAAACGGCATCGGCGGCGCCGGCACCGTGCCATTCGGAACCGTCGGAGCAGCGGATCCGCACTACGAGCCGGCCTTCCGCGTCGGCGGCGGCGTGGCCCTCTCCAATTGCGCGAGCGTCGTGGCCAGCTACACGCACTTCGAGAGCGACGCGATCAACACCGTGGACGCCCCGATTGTTCCCGGCGGCGGCGGCGCGGTCGGTTCGCTCGTGCAGCACCCCGGCGCCGGCCTCACCGCGTCGGTCGGCCCCGTCACCGGCTTCTACAACATCAACTACCAGCTCGGCGACGGCGCCTATCGCCACTTGCTCTACGGCAACAACCAGGGTTGGATGAACTATAGCGTCGGCGGCCGCTACGCCCACCTCGACGAGGACTTCCTGCAGACCGGCGTCTTCGGCGGCGGCAACGGCGGGCAGATCAACACCACCAGCAACATCAACTTCGACGGCGGCGGCGCCCTGTTCGGCATCGACGGCGAGCACTTCATCGGCCGCCGCGGCTTCTCCGTGTACGGCGCCCTGAGCGTTTCGCCGATCGTCGGCCAGTTCTCCAGCCAGTACCGGATGCAGAACGTGACGACCGACACGCCACTCGCCTTGGCCAACTGGAAGGACGACCGCGTGATGACCATCCTTGAGTACCAGGCCGGCCTCGCCTGGACCAGCCGCTCGTACAAGTGGCGCGTCTCGGCCGGGTACGTCGCCCAGTTCTGGTACAACGCGGTCTCGACGGCCGACTTCATCAACGCCGTGCAGACCAACAACTTCACGCACAGCGGCGACTCTCGCGTGGCCGACACGATCTCGTTCGACGGCCTCGCCGCCCGCATCGAGCGTCGCTTCTAACGCAGCATCGTAGCGGCGACTTTCAGCCGCCGCGAACCACTCGAACCGCAACATCTGGAGCCGCCCCCAAATTTGGGGGCGGCTCCGCTGCTGCGCGGCCCCATATATGGGGGTGAGCACAGCATCTTGTGGTCTCCAGCCCAGCAAAGGGCAGTACGCTCCGCCTATTTAGTAGAATTGCCAGAAAACTGATTGCTGACCCAGTTTAACTGCGTTACCATTCCGGGCGCAACGGAGGGCGTCTTCTCTCGATCTTGAGAAGCGGCCACGGGAAGCGTCCGATCGACGCACCCCGTCGTGAAGTGAGAAGTCCTGTCGGCAGGATGCCAGCCAATCGCTGCCTACTCGGTTTCTCGCATCACGAGGTTGCATCATGTTCGGTCGCCACGGTCGGCGCGGCTCGCGCTCCGCGCGTCGCTTTTCTCCGTTCCTTGGATTTACGCGGCGTCACTGTTCGGCGGACCGCGCCCTCGACTACAAACGCGGCTATGCGCGCCGCCTCGCGGTCGAGGCGCTCGAAGACCGCCGCATGTTGACGGTCTCCATTCTCAACGGTGGAGGCATGGGATACGTCGGCAGCGGCGGCGGCGGTCCGCCTGATGTGACCGGCGCCGCAGGGCCGAACAGTTACCTCGAATCCAGCAATAGCACCATCGCCATTCACAGTCCCAAGGCGACTGGCACCGCAGTCACCGCCAGCCCGTTTACTTTCTTTTTTACGACGGGCGGGTTGACTCAACTCGGAACCCCCAACGAACAATCGATTGCCGACGTCACCATGACGTATGACAACCTGATGGGAGGCACCGGGCGATTCATCATCGGGAATATTGATGTTGATACTACGGCGAACGTTAGCCAATTCGTCTTTGCGGTTTCCAAGTCGAACAATCCAACCCAATTCGACATGGCTAACTGGAACTTCTATAGCACCACGACGACGGAAGGCTTGGGCGCCAATACGTCCTGGTCCGACTACCCTGGCAATCCCGGCTTCAATGCTGATGCGTTTGTCGTGACATTCAACATGTTTGGGAAAGGCCCCACGGGTACTCAGGTCGTCTCCTTTAGATCCAGTGATCTGGCCGCCGGAAATCCGCTGGTTACGTCAGGCGCTGGGCAAAATGTTTTCCGCAACGACATCCCCGGCGGCGCTCGAAACTATCGGCCTACTGCCATGCACGATTCCGTGGCAGGCGGTCCGATGTGGCTCGTCCACAATCCTGACACCGGTAATAGCCTAGATGTAGTCAGGATGACCAATGTCCTTTCGACCTCGCCCACCTTCGCCACCACGAGTCTGGCCTTGCCCGCGGCCAGCAACTTCATGGCCTCAGGCGGCATTAATGATCCGCTCAATCCCAATCATATTTCAGCGGTTGACGGCGACGACGGCGACGAGGAGGAAGAGGAAGAAGATCCGGAGAACCCAGACGGCGGCGGCGCCTTTGATCCCGGCACCCGAATCTTGATGGCTGGGGAAAACAATAACACCATTGTTGCATCGCATACGGTGGCGGTGGCGGCCGGTGCGATGACCCTGGCTTCGGCTCAACCCAACGATCAAAACGGAAACCCTCTCGACGGGAACGGGATGCCTTTTGGCGGAACAGGCTACACCGTGGGTGATACATTGACTGTCGTCGGCGGGACGAAGACAACGGCAGCCACCTTAACCGTCACGGCCGTCAATGGCACCGGCAGGATTACTGCGGTGACCGTTACCAATCCGGGCAGCTATACGAGCTTGGCGGGAATAACCGGCGAGAGCGGCGGCACTGGAACGGGGGCTCACCTGACACTCTTTTTCTCGGGTGAGCTGGCCGCCCAGTGGTATGCCATCGACGTGAGCGGGGCTAATCCCGTCTTTCAGATGGTCGGCGGCAGCCCGAACGTAGGCCGCATTGGATTCGGTAACAACACGTACAGTTTCGAGCCGTCGATCGACATCAACCCCGCCGGTCAAATCGGTCTCGGCTTCATGCAATCCGATACCTTGGGCGGCGTCGTCGACAGCCGCACCGGGGGCTTCATCTCGACGTTTGTCACAGGAAGAAACCCGACCGATCCAGCGGGAACGATGCAGTCGGTCGTGCTGGTACCTGCGGGAACGGGTACCGCGAACATCAATGGCCGAGTCGGCGACTTTAGCGGTCTGGCCATCGACCCGACGAACGGGACTTTCTGGCACGTCAACGAATTTGGCGGCGCCGGCGGCCCTATCGCCATTGCCAACTTTGCACTCGTGGAGTTTCCACCGGGAATCAGCGTCGTTAACGGCACGATGGTTATTTGCGGCGACGAGGACAACATCAACGAGAATGATACGTTCGTGCTGCAGCGCAACACCGCCGATCCGACCATGCTCGACGTGTTCCGCAACAATCCCGGCCCCGCGCCCACGTTTACCTTTCCAATGGCGGGCCTGACCAAGATCGTTCTCTATGGCGGCGGCGGCAATAACACATTGATCGTCGACAGCTCGAACGGACTAATCAATGTTGCGCAAGGCATTGACTGGAACGCAGCCGATGCCTGTCCCGGCATGCTGGCCGGCGAAGACGGCTTTAACCAGACCATTTTGCGGCAGACGGCCGGCGCTAACGCGCCGACTCTAACAAGCGACGTGTATACCGTTGGTCCGACCACCCCGGGCAACGGAATGTCGATTGTTAGGGATAACAACGGTAATGTTCAGACCGTTAACTTCTTCGAAGTGTCGCCGACGTTCGACAATCTTCCGGCGCCGACATTGACCGTCAACGCCACCAATGCCAACAACGCGATCAACTACACCACTGGCAAAAACTCGTTTGCCAACTTTTTTGCCAATCCTCCGGTGACTGACATCGCGTGGGGTGAAGTTAGCATTGATGAGCAGGAACCAATCGAGTTCACCAACAAGGCGAATCTGATCATCAACGCGCTGGCTGGCAGCGATCAAATCAATCTGAATAACGATTTCAATCCAACATCGTTGACAAGTATTACCGTCAACGGCGCGGATGGCGATGATACGCTGACGGTAGCAAGCCTCAATGCGACGCTCACCAACGCCACGTTCAACGGCGCGGCGGGCAGTGACCGCGTTGTTGTCACGATGACTCAAACGGTGCCGCTCACGCTGGCCGGCGGCGTCGGCAATGATTATCTCGAAGGCGGACCCGGCGCTGATACATTCACAGGCGGCGATGGCGATGACACCATCATTTGGAGCGCCGGA
Source organism: Pirellulales bacterium (assembly GCA_025935855.1). GTDB lineage: Bacteria > Planctomycetota > Planctomycetia > Pirellulales > Lacipirellulaceae > Lacipirellula. Next base: position 5,283 of record JAICUM010000265.1, read on the forward strand.
ACCGACGGCATCGACGGCGGCAACGCCGGCGCCGGCGATACGCTGGTTTTCCGTGGCAATGCGGCGGCCAATGCGCTGACGATTCAGCAGCTTGCCGCGGCAAACATGATTGGCGTGACGCTCGACGCGCGAACGGGAACTGACACGCTCACCAGCCTCGAGAGCATTCGAGTCGAGTTGCTCGACAACAACGACGCGTTCACGATTGATCTTCCGAACGCGCAACTGATTACCGCGGCGCCGCTCTTCTATGACGGCGGCACCGGCCGGGACACGCTGACCGTCCAGGGAACATTCGGCGGCGGCAACGGCGTCGATCGGGCGACTTACTCGCCGGGCTTACAGCCGGACGAAGGCCGACTGTTGCATGAGGAGGGGCCGCTCGGGGCGCCGACGCAGTCGATGGATGTGAAGTTCGACAATCTCGAGCCGCTCGTTGATGTGGTCGCCGGGGCGATGCTGACGGTCGAAGGTTCGCCAGCGAGTAACGCGATCGCCTATCGACAGGGCAGCCTCGCCACTCGCGGTTTGGTAACGATCGACAACTTTGAATCGATCGAGTTCTCGGGCAAGGCGAATCTCACGATCAATGGCAACGCGGGCGACGACGCGATCGTTGCCGACAATACGTCCACGCCGACGGGCCTGACCAGCGTGACGCTTAATGCGGACGCAGGCAACGATGATGTCCGTCTCGAAAACGTGCCGGCCGCGGTGACCGTATTGGTTAATGACGCGGCTCGCGCCGGCAGCGGTGACGGCAACGACGTGATCGACGCCAGCCAGAACCCCAATGGGACGGCGACGACGCTGAACGGCGGCGCAGGCATTGATACGATCACCGGTGGTCTGGGCGTTGACGCGATCAATGCCGGCTCCGGCAACGACATCATTGTCTCCAGTCCCGTTCCCGCCGCTTTGACGGATACGATTGACGGTGGTACGGGCGACGATCAGTTCAACATCATCGGCCGGATCCTGAACGACACGATCACGGCGGTGCAGGCTTCGGCGACAGCGCTGAACGTGAGCTACAACGGCGTCGCTCGCAACAACACCTTGGCCACGGCCGGCGGCGTTCCCACGATTGAGAAAGTGTTCATCGATGGCGGTTCCGGCGACGACCTGATTGCGATCAGCGTCGCGGATGTTGCCGTCCTGGCCGATGCCGCCAGCTTGCCGTTTGAAGTCGTTGGCAATTCGCCCAATGCCAGCGATCGGCTGGTCGTGAACGACGACGGCTTGGGCGATCTGGTCATCAACCGCCAGGGCCCCGACGGCCGCAGCGGGTCGGTTACCGTCGGCGGCAAACCACCGGTCACTTACACGGCGGTCGAGCGTATCGATATTACGCCGCTGGTGGTGCTGCCGCCGCCGACGCCGGGGCTGACTCCCGGCACGGGCGTCACAGCCAACGGCGGCCGCGTCATCACCTTCAGGTACGACGACTTCGAGAGCA
>JAICUM010000043.1 GCA_025935855.1 Pirellulales bacterium
ACGAGTTATTTCTACGTGAACCCGCTGCGAAATGTCGATCCGCTGCCGACGGAGCTGCGGTTTCCGCGCACGCGGCAGCCGTTTTTCACGTCGTTTTGTTGCCCGCCGAATGTTGTGCGAACGATTGCCGAGGCGAGCCAGTATGCCTATGGCGTTAAGGGCGACATGCTGTGGGTTAATCTATATGGTGGGAACAAGTTGGATGCCAGGCTCGAAGGAAAGCCAATTTCGCTCGTTCAGGAAACGGATTATCCGTGGACCGGCAAGATCGCCATCCAGCTTGGACAATGGCCGGGCGGCGAGTTCGAGTTGAAGCTGCGGGTACCGGCTTGGTGTCATGCGGCCACGCTATCGGTGAACGGCCAAGCGGCGAACGTTCCGCTGAATCCGGGCTCTTATGCCTCCTTGCGCCGCAATTGGAAGGCCGGCGATCGTATTCAGTTAGAACTATCGATGCCGGTGGCGTTGATGGAGAGCCATCCGCTGGTCGAGGAGACGCGGAATCAAGTTGCCGTCAAACGCGGGCCGATGGTGTATTGCCTCGAAACGCCTGGGCTGCCCGACGGAGTGAAGATCAACGATGTTGCGTTGACGACCAAGGCGGAATATAAGCCGCGCTTTGACGGCGAGCTGCTAGGCGGAGTGGTGGCCATTGAAACGGAGGCCGTCGTTCGATCAGCGGGCGATTGGCGCGGCAAGCTCTATCGGCCGCTGCAATCGGCGGACGCGCGGCGCGAAAAAGTGGTGCTCACGCCGTACTATGCTTGGGCGAATCGCGGGCCGGCGGAGATGTCGGTGTGGCTGCCGCTGGCGCGGTAATGCGAACGTTGCATTACTTGGGAGGGCGAAGCTCCTGCTGAGCCGTGTAGCGGGTACACGGCGTCGCGGCTCGGCAGGAGCCTCGCCCTTCCGGATTCGGCGCCACGTCAACGGTGCAGCCACACCACTTGTTGCTCGAACTTCAATTTCTGCGTTTTCCCGCCGGTCACGGACGGTCCAGAGGCGGTCGCGCCGGTGTCTCGATTGATCCAAGTCGCCTTAAGCGGCTGCTGCGACTTGGGCAATTTAAATTCCACTTCGGCGTTCGGCTTTGCGGCGTACAGCAGATACTCGCCGTCGTCGCTCGCCAGGCAAAGGACCCCATCGCCGTTGGCGACGCCGTCCGCCGGACGCATCGTTGTCAACGCGGATTGCAATGGCTCGGGCAGCTCCGGCACTTCGGCCAGTGAGCCGCCGCCTATGAGGACCGCCCAGCCGTCGTGAGCGCTTGGGCAGTCTTGTTCGGCGAAGTACGTGACCGCCTTGTCGGGGAAGCGCGTTCGATACTCGCGAACTGCTCTCGCGATTTCCGCCGCCGACCCCGGCTTCTGTCGGGTTTTACGCAGCCACTGCCGCGGCGAGAGGTTGCGGCCGCCTTCAGGTGCGTACAGCTCGCCGCCGGCCGTATAGCACCAGTAACGGATGTCGATCACGTCGATCAGATTGGATCGCTTGGGGTCCGCCAGGATTTCGTCCTGGACATTCTTCGGCGCACTCAGAGCGACAAGCGTCTCTCGTCCGGTTTCTTGCTGCCACTCGTCAATAACGTCCAACCAGAATTGAACGAATGGCGCCGGGCCGGAGTATTCGGCGCTCGTGAATTGGACAACGTTCGCGCAATCGCGGAAGTTGTTCAAGCACTGGCGTATGTAACCGCGGTGCAATTCGCGGCGGCGGGGATTCGTCACGTCGTAGAACTGCTCGGCGAGGAAGATGCGCTTATCGCCGACATAGGGCGGGGGCTCGGAAAAGCCGGCGCCGTTCACGTTGTTGACGGGCCGCCAGGGGCAGTCGGCCCAGTGTGCGCCGGCCTCAAGAATGTTGTGCTGGAAATAATTCTGGTGCAGCAGCACCAGCCCGCGCTGGTCGCCGTCCGCCGCGAAGTCGTGCAGCCGGCGCCAATACCACGGGTTCCACTTCGTGAGGTCGTATTTGCTTAAACCGTCCCACGCGGTTCCTTGGCCGGTGCGGGCGAACGGTTGCTCGAAGAACGGGGGCGCTACGTCGCCATCGGCCCGGCGGATCATCAAGTGGTCGTCGCGCCGGCGGTCGTACCATAGGCCGTAATGATGGTCGTACGCCGCGAAGCCGCCTTGCCGCATCTTGTCGGCGACTCGCTCCAGGTCGTCGGTCAGCCCCGGGCCGATCCGTCCCGGCGCGAACCTGGTGATGGACGGCCCTTGGGCGGCGGCTTCGTCCGGTCGGATTGAGCCGCGCCACCAGGCCGGCGTGAGTCGTTTGCCGGTCTTCACTCGACCGTCGATCGTCAGCCAGCCGTTAGTCAGTGTGAGTGGCTTCGCCGAGTGTTCGGAGGGCGAAGAGGAGGGCGGCTTGACTTCAGGCGACGATTTATCGACAAGGATCGCTTGCCGGGCATCAGCCATTCGCTGCTCAATGAGATCCACCAGTTGCGGCGCGGGTTGACGCGATTCGGCGATAAAATGCGCGGCCTCTTCGACCGTGGGATTGGTCGAGCCGATTGGATCAAGCAAGAACGGTCCGACGCGCTCGGCCGCTTCGTCCCCCAGACGGTCGTGGACTTGTGCTTGATACAGCGAGAGCGGCTTGAGGAAATCGCTCCGCGCTTCAAACACACCGTCGCCGGCGTATTGGGCCCAGGTTCCCAAGGCCCAATTGTTGGCCGTCGGCGCTCTGAAGCAGCGGACCGTCGAAGCCTGGCATTGCCATAGGACGCAGTTGGCCGCGGCCCAGCCGGCGCCGGGCGGCGAGCTCCAGCGGTTCTCCAGCCGCAGTTCGTTGCCCTCGATGCGGACATTGTCGTAGAGCACACCGCTGGCCCAGCTTTCGATGGGGCCGCTCTCCGCGTACGCGTTCCGGGCGACGCAGTGGACGAACGCATTCGGTCCCGGCGCCGCGTGGCCGACGGAGAAATCATGGCGACCTTCCTCGGACCAACAGCGCAAGAAGAGCGTTTGCTGTCCCTGTGTGAAAAACGTGTTCCGGCGGTAGCCGCCGAGCTCTGACACAGGCGCCGTTGAAATGCAGTCTTCGACCATCGACCGGCTGACGCCTTCGAGCAGCGTGACGGCGCCGCCGGCGAAGTGCTTGAACCGCACGCGGCGGACCCATAGGTCGCGAGCGTTGTTGGCGGTAACACCGAACCAGGCGTGCTCTTCGTCCTTCGGTCGGTCCCTGGCGAACTCGGATTCGAGGCACAAATCTTCAACGCCCACATTCTCAATGCGTCCGGGCCACTGGTAGTGTTGAATGACCGCGCCGCCGAACCGCCGCTCGATGGCCGTGGTGATCGGCGCATCGAGTTCGACGGCGTCTCCATTCACGGCGACGATGGTTCGCTCCCAGCGAATGTCCCGCGAGCCGGGCCGCCAACCGACGCCGAAGGCATCGGCGCCAATCTCGGCGATCCATTCGGCGGTGGAAGGCCGCGTAAGAACGACTTTGTCAACTGTTTTAAGCTGACCAGGAAGATCCACGTGCAATTGCTTGGCGCCGACAGGACCATATTCATCGATCACGTTCAGCGATCCGTCGGCCAGTTGCTTGTCGTTCGTGCCGCCAATCTGAATCAGTGCGCGGCGGTCGAGGCCGGTGGCCACGATGGTCGTGCCGCCCTCGCCGGCGCCTGAGCCGCGGAGGACGACGCCGGAATGTTCGAGTCGCAGTTGGCCAGCGACCTTAAACCGTCCCGCAGCCAGCACGACTGCGCCGCGAATTCCGGTCGCGCCTGGCGGTCGGCGCGACACCTGGTCGATGGCGGCCTGAATGGCGACGCCGTCGTCGTCGCCGCTCGGCTTGACCATCACGGCGCCTGGCGCGTCGGGAATGGGCCGGTCGAAGCCGGCGTACCCGCAGCTAGAAAAGTCCGGCACGCGATTGCCACGGTCATCCGCGGTGTACTGCAAATGGCCGCCGGCGCCTGGCTTCACGGCGGGCGTCGGCGGGGGCGCCGCTGAAACTAGCGACACGACCGAAAGATAGAGGGTTAGCAACTTGTAAAGGCGTTGCGGCGCGAAGGGGTTGGGAGTCTTTTGCGACTGGGAAGCTTTTTTTGTCATCAGAACAACTAGTCGCAAAAGACTCCCGACCCCTTCCGGCGCCTGCTTGGAAGGCGGCCCTCCATCCATGCTAAGCCGATTAATATGACAAGCAACCATGATGAGGGCTCAGGCACAACGGTGCTCGACGAGCCGAGTGCAGTCACGCCGAACTCCGATTGCCACAGCGTCAGGTCGCTTGCATTGACGACGCCGTCGCCGTTGGCGTCGCCGCCGGAGCGATCCATCTGTCCACTAAGGCCAAAGCCGCGCTGCCAGACCAGGAAGTCGGCGCCGTCGACGGTTCCGTCGCCGTTGAAATCGGCGCCCAAACTCGGCGCCACGGTCAGCTCGCCGGTTGTCAGCAAGGCTGAAGTGTTCCACGTGAGCCCCGGGTGAAGTGCCGGCAACTCCAACTGAAACGAACCGGTGACTGACGTGAAGTGGAGAATGTCGAACACGTCGCCGGTGCTCGGCGAGAACCCGCCAACCAACGACACGGCCAACGTACCGCCAGCCGTCAGCGAACCATCGACGAGGAGCTTGTCGAACTGGCCGCTGCCGGCGCCACCTAGCTCGATCAGGATCGAACCGCTGTCGACGACGAGATTTCCCACGACGTGCGTCTGCCCGGCGCCGTCGCCCGGGGAAATTACGCCGCCTTGGTCGCGTAGATCGAACTCGACGATGTCGGCGCTAAGCGTTCCACCCGTGAAGTTGAATGACCCGTTCGCTGCTTCAGAAAGCGTCCCGGCTCGCAGCCAACCGTTGCCGGTGAGGCTGTAGTTGCCGGCCACGCCACCGCCGATGTGAACCGACTCAGCCGCCACCGTTCCGCCGCTGTGATCGACCGTGCCGACGCCACCGCTGCCGACATTGAGCGTATCGGCCACTTCGATCCAGCCCGCAGTCACTTGGAGTGCCCCGACATTGCCGGCATTGGGAGCGACCGCGAGAGTTCCCGCATGTTGCCCGACGGCGTCGACCACGGCCGTCCCGCTACTGATAACCGCCGTGTCATAACGCGACGGCTGCCAGACCCCGACCACCGCCGGATCGGGATTCGAGTCCCAGTTGGTGATTTGTGCGTAGCGATTGTTCGTCGCGCCATTGAAGACGACCGGCCCCGCCGCCGGCCAGGCGGCCACGTCGTTAAGGTACTCTTCGAGGTTTGTGTAGCCGTCGGAATCGAAGTCGCCGTTGTTGTCGGTCGCGTTTGGATTCAGGCCATGCGCAAGCTCCCAGTCGCCGGGCATGCCGTCGCCATCGACGTCCCAATTGGCGGGCCGAGTAAACGGCGCGGCGCCGGTCGTCGTGTCGGCCCGCAGCGCGAGCATGCTCCGCCACTCCACGCCTTCGTTCGGGTCGCTGTTGAACGGGTCGTCGGCCCAGGCCACGATTTTGCCCGTGCCGGTGCGGACCTCTTGGATCATTCGCTCGTCCGGCGTGTCGACGACGCCGTCGCGCGTCCACCAGTCGGCGCCCATGTAGTCGAGCACACGCTCGAACGCTTGCGACGCCGTGTCGGTCACGCCGGTGTAGGTCGGCGTTCCGCCGGACCATTGGGGGCTCGCCTGAAAGCTCGACGAGCCGAAGTCGCTGTTGGTCACGTTCAAGCCGTCATTCGGGTCGCCGTCTTTGTTTGTGTCCTTCACATTGCTCGATTGATACACCCGCGTGCCGCTGGAATTGCTGCCGCTGAACAGGCTCGTGCCGCCGTTGGAATGGACGATGACGGCGCTGTCATCCAGCGTGCCAAGTTTTCCGTCCGAGCCGGCGGTTTGGCTCACGTTGTCGCCGCCGGGGCCAGCGAGCCAAAAGTTGCCGACGAAGTTATTGAAGCTGGGCTGCCCGCCGGCGCCGGTCCCGCCAGTTCCCAGCCAGTTATAAAAGACGTTGTTGCGAAAGTCGTTGTAAGCGCCGGTTCCGACTTCGCTCCCCACGCGCGGCAGTCGGCCCTTTTGATCGGCGTACAGATTGTGGTGTACGCTCAACTTATCGCCGGAGCCGCCTTGAAACAGCGAGCCCAGTGCGTGGCCGGTGTAGGTGACGCTGGATGCTTCGGCGTCGGCCTGTGGATAATTCTGCCCCTGCGAGATGTTGCTGTATTGGATGGTGACGTTGTTGGCCGTTTCGTTCGCCGAGATTGTTTCGTCCGTGGCGTAAAAGGTCGAGACGTGATCGATCATGATGTTCGTGCCGGAGATGTCGATCGCGTCGTACACATAGGAATCGGGGAAATCGCCGGGCGTCGGCGGAATGCCGGCGTCCGGCTGCGAGAAATTGCGCATCCCGTAGCCCGGGGCGAAGGTGACGTTGCGAATGACGACGTTCGTGCCGTTAGCCTTGGTGACGCCGCCCATGATGTTCACGGGCCCCGGCGCCGTTTGCCCGGCGATGGTGACATTGCTGCCGGAGTTGTAGCGCGACTGCGTGTCCCAACCGTTGTCGTGCCCCATGTCGGCGCCGTAGCGTCCCAGCCAGAACGTGCCCGCCACGTCGAAGACAATGGTTCGCGGCTGCACGACGCCGCCAACGTTGAAATTCGAGTCGGTCAACCCATAGCGCAGCGTGCCGGGCACGTTGTCCGAATAGTTCTGATCGAGCTTCGTGACGTGATAGACCACGCCGCCGCGGCCGCCGGTGGCGAAGGCGCCGGCGCCGTCAGCGCCTGTGAACGACGGAATCGCCTGCGCGAAAACCAAGGGCGCAGGCAGCAACCAGAGAAGGACGGCAGACTGGCGCATGCCGGCGTGAAGAGTCATTCCGTCTTGAGCCGTCTGAACCTAATTGAGGTCGCCGTCCGCGCGGCCGCCGATGGCGTTCCAAACCAGAGGATCGACGTCGAAGTCGTAGCTCTGCACCGAACCGTCGCACATGACCATGTTCACGTGCGTGGGGTGAGCGCTGCCGAAATTGTGCGGGTAGCTGTTGCCGGCGGTTTTCGGATCTCCAATGAAGTCGGCGTCCCGCCTCGGCAACGAACCCTGCGGAGTGCTGCCATCGAAACTACCGCTGATTTCTCGTACAGTATCTTGATCGTATCCCTGATACATTGAGCTGTTATCTGCAGGATTGTCGGAAGGTTGGCCGGAAGCCTTGTTGGTGGCAACTTCATAAAAGTACTGGCTTACCCACTTTTCGCCGCCAGCGGCGGTCTTCGTGGTGCCATCGGTAATCTGCGCGATTTTCGCACCCGCGCGGTCAGCGACAATTCCGGTCCAAAAATTGACAATCCAGTTGTCGTTATTAGGAAAGTTGCAAATGGGAAACCTCGAGCCAGGGATGTTCGGATCCTTACAATCAGTGAGCGTATCGCTGTTCGCCGGTCTTCCGGACGTGTCAGAAACGCTGTGACCGCCATTAGCGGCGTAGTCACTCTTGGCGGCTTCGGGAGAAGGATCGGCGTTGAAAATAACCGTCTCGTAATTCGGATAGAGTTGCGAAGGTCGCCGACTGGGGCAATTGAATAGGGGGATCACCACGAGCGCTTGATTCTTAAGCGCCGCCCGCAGTGCCGCGCCTGTCAATCCTCCGCTGCCGATTTTCTTCACATTTTGATTCTCAAGATAATCAGAGACCTGATAAATCCAGCCGCCTTCCTGGCGAGGTCCGACGCCATGATCGGGATTGCCCATCCAGTTAAAGCTCCAGCCGCCGCATGGAAAGGTCTTCTGAGAACTCTCGTAGTTCAACATCCCCAAGCCAATCTGCCGGAGACTGTTCTTACACTGTGAATTCCGCGCCGCCTCGCGCGCGGCTTGGATGGCCGGCAGCAAGAGCGCCACCAAGACGCCAATGATCGCAATGACCACCAACAGCTCCACGAGCGTGAAACCATGCACTGTAGCCGCGTCTCTCCGAGACGCGGTTTCGAGTCCGCCCCGGCGGGCTCGCCTAAATGGCCGTACGTCGCAAGTTCCGCGTTGATGCCGCAATCCGGAAGCCGCATTTCTGTCCACGATGACGATCCTTCTGGGGCAAGTCTAAAGAAACCGAGTGATCAACTGCCGCAAGTCTTCCTTAAGCATCTCGCAAGGCGTGAGATCTGGGCGAATGGCGCCGGCTTCGCGACGAGGTTCCGTTCGAAGCGTCGCACGAACGTGCGTGAATTTCGATCCAGACGCAGAAAAGCGTCGCCCGACTGACATGACGACGCGAATGATCGGCGCGCCGACGCGTCAAACGAGCTTAGTCGATGATAGAACCGCGGGCGTCTGCAGCGTAGTACCTCTTTCTGCAAAAAATGTCGCAAAGAACGCAATGAGTGAAGCGCTCTCGATCCCACTGGCAGCCGATTCTTGGGAAAATCTGCCATCGACTAGCTTTTGCGTTTTTCCGGATATAAATTGCGGCATAAACTCATTCCCTACAACGTACCGGCAATTACATTAGTGATTGATCGACTGCTCGGCGCACTCGGCTGAGAGCTCGTCAATCGTGCGTTGTCCGGAAGGGTTTCCAAGGGCAAGGCGTCGTTAGTTTCTTATCCAGTTCTGATCATCGTTGGCTGATTCAACTGAGGCCGCTTCAGGCATCACCAGAGAGTCACACCGCTCGGGAGGAATCGTCTAATGAAGTTGCACCGTGGGTTCCGCGCCTGCTTGGCGCTGGTCGCATGCGGCGCGATCGCGTCCTATGCGAACGCCGCCACCATTAAGATCGCAACGAGCAAAGGCATCGGCGCCGACGCGGAAGTGCGCGATCATCAGCCGACGACGAATTTCGGCTCGAGCACCGAGCTCGCCACGCGCATCGTCGATAATTTTCCGGTGGGCAACACGAGCGACGGCAGCGATCGCTTCAGCGCGATGTATCTGAAGTTCGACATCACGGGACTTGCCGCTCCCGCAACGCCCAGCAACTCGACGTCGGTCCGCCTCACCTTTCGAAACACGAATCTGACGGCCAACCGCATCTCCGACACCGCGACGCCGAATCCGGCGCTTCGCACCGGCCTCGCCTTCTACGGACTCGATCGCGACGATCCAGGTAATTCCTGGGCAGAAAATACGATCACGTATCTCAATGCCCCGGGCTTGGGCAGCCCGACGTCGCCCGGCGGCGATTTCAACAACGGAACGAAGGACTACGACTTCGTCGATCCAGACGGCTCCGGCCCCTTGCACGCACCGCTGACGCCGCTGGGCGTCGCCCTGTTCCCCACACTTGGCACGCAGAACCACTTGGCAGTCGGCGAGGAGCTGCTCTTCAGCAGTGCCGCGCTGAACGCGTTTGTGAATCAATCGCTCGCCGCGGGAAAGACCTCGGTCACCATCATCGCCGGCATCCTTCACGATGGCAAAGTGCCCATCAACGATTGGAAGAACTTCAATTACTTGTTCAATCCGAAGGAAATGCTGACACTCAACACCGATTCGGCTTACGACGCTGACACGACCGATCCAAACAACACGTTGGGAAGCCCCTGGTCAGCCGCGAGCAACGCTGCCGACGCGAACGGGTTCTCGCCCTTCTCGCCGCAGTTGATTATGGATCGCGTTCCTGAACCAAGCTCCCTGGCCCTGCTCGGTCTCGGCGTTGCGGCGCTAGTGGCGCGACGCCGTCGATAGGCTGGCCACCGGCGGGCAAAGCAAAACTCGGCGGCGAGATGCGGCGCTCGCCGTGGCTTCGCTCTATTCGCGAATATCTAACGGGTCACCGGGCGGCGCTAAGGGCGTCGTCGCGGTGCAAGGACGGGACCGTCTCGGGAGGTCGACCTGTACGTTGCTGCGCGCTCGCGCGGCCAAACGTGGAAGGATAGCATCATGAGAAGAGGTTACGCGGTTTGGATTCTATTGGCGTCTGCCGGAATGTTGGCCAGCGCCTCGCCTGCGATGGCCCAGCTCTCGGAGTTCGTGTGGGACTCATCGAAAACCGGCAATCAATTGTGGCAGCAATCCGGCAACTGGGCGCCCGCCGGTTTTCCCAACGGCGCGCTGCAAACCGCCAACCTCTCTCGCCCGCTGGCCGCGGGGCTGAATGTTGACATCGGCTCGGGCGTCACGGTCGCCGGCATCAAGATGGGCGGCACGGCCGGACCGGTCGCCACGACGATCTCGTCAAGTTCGAGCTTGTTGACGTTTCAGAATGACATCGTGCCGCCGATGCTTACGACCAATGCCGACTTCAACGGCGATTCCTACGTCAACGGTCAGGATTTCTTGATTTGGCAGCGCAACCTCGGCGCCACCGGTCAGACCAGCAACAACAACGGCGACGCGAACGCCGACACGCTCGTCAACGCCGCCGATCTGATCGAATGGAAAAGCCAATTCGGCAAAGGGAGCGAAACGTTTGCGGTCGGCAGCGCGTCGCTCGAAACGACGGGGGTCGCCGGATCCACCAACACAGTCAGCGCCAACGTCTTCTTGAACAACGAGCAGCTTGGAATTGCCGGCGATCGCAATCTCGCCCTCAATGGCAATTTGAGCTACACGGGCGATCCAAACAACGCGGGCGTCAGCGCCTCGGCGCTGCGCGTGATCAGCCCGGGGCTTACCGTGACGCTCAACGGCGGGATCGCCTTCACGAACAGCGATACGCTGGAAGCCGTTGACTTCAGCTTTAACGACAGTGAACGCAATCAAGGTTCGCTGGTGATCAACGGGCTGTTGAGCGGCACGGGGGACATTGCCATCGGAACCGCCAGCAATTCCGCCCGCCTGCCGCTCGGCACGGTGACCATCAACGGCGCCAACACGTTCACCGGCAGCATTCGCGCGGGGCGCGGCAATCTGGTTCTCGGCAATGACAATGCCATCGGCGTCGATCCAGGTCCAACGTCCGACCCGTCCGACGATACGCTCGGCACTTATCGCCAGGCCGGCCCTGCGAATCAGTTTGGTTACAATCTGATTTCGACTGACGACTCGCGCGTCATCCGCAACAACATGACGGTCGCGCAGTGGCAGACCTTTAAGGGCGATCATTCGCTAACTTGGGCAGGCAACATCACGCAGACCAACAATCGCGGCTTGATCAACATGCTTCCCGCCGGCAAGACGCTGACTCTCTCCGGCCGTATCGACATCTGGGAAGACAACGAGGACGTCGAGCGCCGCTTTGTGTTCGACGGAACAGGCAAGACGCGCATCACCGGCGCCATCCACGACGATCCGACCGAGTCCGGCCTGAATCGGCGAATCCGCAAGACGGGCACTGGCGTGCTCGTGATCGACGTCGCCCCGGGCGCCAACACGCACACTGGGCCTGAAATCGTGGATATGGGCAACTTGCATTATGCCAACAACGATTCGCTGAATGTCGGCGCTGGGCTCATCGTGTCGCAGGGCGGCGCCGTCGGCGTCGATACGGGCGTCAGCAACAATGCCACGTTCATGGCGAAGATCGATCCGACTAGTCATGGCGGACTCATGCTGGCCGCCAGCGATGCGGCGGCGACGCTGGACTTTACGTCCACGCTGGCGAACGCGGCGAACATGACCGTGGCGGCTCCGGAAACGGGAATGACGTTCACCGGAGACATTATCCCCGCGAACAACAAATACCAGCTTGGCGGCGGCATGGGCACGTTGACGCTTCCCAGTGCCCAGCTCACCGGCGCCAACAAGCTTGAAGTGAGAAACGGGGGAACCGTCCAACTGCTCGGCAACAACACGTACACGGGATCCACGACGGTGCTGACGAAGTACACCAGCACCAGCGAAGCTCAAGCGGCCGTCGATTCCAACAACACGAACCTGTCCGTCGGCGGGACGTATTACTCGCAGGTGGCGCCGACGCTGGTCGTCAACAAGCTCGCCAACGGCGGTACGGCCAGCAGCATCGGCAGCGCGGCAAGCGACGCCGCCAATCTGCTGATCCAAGGATCGACGCTCAAATACGTCGGCGCCGGTGACAATACTAACCGCCTCTTCACCATCGGCACCGGCGGCGCGACGATTGATTCTTCCGGCACAGGCGCTGTGGTCTTCTCGAACACAGGCGCCCTCGGCCGCGCCGACGCCGGAGACAAGACTGGCGATATCGACGATTTCACCGGCAACCCCAATGAGCTTTACAATGTCTCCGACACGAGCGATATCATTGCCGGGATGACCGTGAGCGATCCCGATGCGGGCGGCATCGGCCCGCCGCCAGTGCCGAGGCCGATCATTCCGGCAGGTACAACCGTCACCGGAGTCAGCGACGATGGCAAGACAATTGGGCTGAGCGCGAACTTCGGGTTTTTCCAAAAGCTTCACACCCGCCTGGTGTTTGGCACGGTTCCGCGCACGCTCACGCTGACTGGCAGCAACGGCGGCGGCAACACCATCGCCTCGCAAATTACCAATTCGGACAAGGGCGGCGTCGTCGGCATCACCAAGACGGGCGCCGGCACGTGGGTTCTTACGGGCAACAACACGTACACCGGCGCCACGACCGTCCAGCAAGGCACGCTCAACGCCGTGGCGATGGGCGGCAACCTCGTCGAGACGGGCGGTACGGTCGCTCCGGCCGTCGGCGTCGGTACGCTGAACATTGGCGGGACCTTCACCCAAAGCGCCGGCTCGGCGCTGGCGATCGAGCTCGCCAGCGGGTCCAGCTTCGACGTCGTTCACGTCACAGGCGCCGCCAGCCTGGCTGGTAGCATCCAGGTATCTCTACTCAGCGGCTTTAACCCGGCGGTCGGTAGCACCTTCGACATTCTGACGGCCTCTTCGCTCAGCCTGTCGGCCATCACCGTGAGCGGCCCCGGCGGCTGGAGCGCGACAGCAGTTGGCAACACGTTGCGTTTGACGCGGACGGCGCTCTCCAGCGCCGCAACGGCGGTCGTGGCCGAACCGACCTCCGCGGGCTTGGCGATGCTTGCCCTGGCAACTCTGTCGGGTCGAATTCGGCGCCGGCGGGCAGTGCGAAGCTAACCAATGCCGCGTTGGACGGGAATCTTTCCGCCGCTCGTTACGCCGTTGCGGGCTGATGGCCAGCTCGATGGCGACGGCTTGCAGCGGCTGATCGAGCACGTGCTGGCAGGTGGCGTCCACGGGCTTTTTTTGCTGGGGACAACCGGCGAGGCGCCGCACCTCAGCCGTTCGGTCCGCAGGGACGTCATCCAACAAGCTTGCCGCTCGGTCAACGGTCGTTGTCCGATCCTCGTCGGCATCAGCGACACCGCGTTGGCCGATTCGATTGACCTAGCTCGATTCGCCGCTGATTGCGGCGCCGACGGCGTGGTCGCGGCGCCGCCTTTTTACTTTCCCATTTCGCAGGATGAATTAGTCGAGTACATGCGGCGCCTGGCCGTGGAAGTTCCCTTGCCGCTGCTTCTGTACAACATGCCGCGGATGACGAAAGTTGAATTCTCGGCCGAAGCGCTGCGGCGTTTGACCTCGATTCCAGGGATCGTCGGCCTGAAGGACAGCGCCGGCGATTTCGCTGTCTTTGGAAAGTTGCTGGCCGTTTGCCGGGAGCGGCCCGACTGGTCGGTTTTCATGGGACCGGAGCAACTGCTTTGTTCCGCGGTCGCAATTGGCGCCGACGGCGGCATCTGCGGCGGCGCCAATGTTCACCCCCGGCTGTTTGTGGAGGCCTTTGAGGCGGCCAGACGGCGAGATGCTCCAGCGGTGGCCGGTTACGAGCGGCAGATTGCGCAGCTTGGCCGGCTCTACCATTTCACGCCAAGCGCGGTGGTGGTCATCCAGGGACTCAAAAGCGCCCTCTCGATTCTCGGGGTTTGTCACGACACAATGTGTACGCCCTTTCGGCCGCTTGAGGACGCCGACGTCGAGCAAGTTCGTCAGATCCTGGATGAGAGCGGCCTGCTCTCGGCGCGTCCTTCCTCAAAGTTTGTGGGCCAATGACGAAGCTTCTTGCACTGACAATTGGCATCGCTTGCGGCATCGTGCCGCTCCATGGGCATGCGGCAAGTCCGAGCCCCGTCGTGAAATCGGAATTCGTGTTCCAGCACGCTCCCTTCCCTAGCGCTCATGCGTCTTCCATCGTCGAAACGGCGGACGGCTTATTGGCAACGTGGTTCGGCGGGACTCGGGAAAGAAACCCTGATGTCGGCATTTGGATTTCGCGAGAGCTAAAGGGTAAATGGCAACCGCCGGTCGAAGTGGCCAACGGCGTGCAGCCGCCGTCTGGCGACGGCCGTGCTGAACGATTTCCGTGCTGGAACCCCGTGCTCTTTCAGCCGACCGCCGGGCCGCTGATGCTCTTCTACAAAGTCGGGCCCAGTCCATCGAAATGGCGGGGGCTGGTGAAGACGAGCAACGACAACGGAGCGACGTGGTCGGACGCGATAAAGCTGCCCGCTGGCATGCTCGGGCCGATTAAGGATAAGCCGATTGAGCTCTCAAACGGCGACGTGCTTTGTCCCTCGAGCACCGAAGACCATGGCTGGCGCGTTCACTTCGAGCGGTTCCGCAAGCTGGACGGGCCTTGGACGAGCACCGGTCCGCTCAACGGCGCCGAGGTGAGCCTCATTCAGCCGACCGTGCTGAAGCTCGGCGGAGACAAGCTGCTCGCCCTGGCCAGGTCAAAGCAGACGAGAATTTTCCAGGCTGCGTCGAGTGACCTGGGCAAAACGTGGTCGTCCTTCGAGATGACTTCGTTGCCAAATCCTAGCTCCGGCATTGACGCCGTGACGCTGGCCGATGGCCGTCACTTGTTGGTTTACAACCACACTGTCAAAGGCCGCACGCCGCTGAATCTTGCCGTGTCGGCCCACGGGGAAAAGTGGCAAGCGGCGCTGGTGTTAGAAAGTGAGCCCGGTGAATACAGCTACCCGGCGATCATCCAGACGCGAGACCGCATGGTTCACATTTCGTACACGTGGAAGCGGCAACTGATCAAACACGTCGTGGTCGATCCGGGGCGGCTGGAGGCCCAGGATTTCGTGGACGGCGCCTGGCCGCCGTCGGTCGCGCGCGCCGCTAGACATGCGGGCGGGAACTGATGTCGTCCCCCTCCGAAACGAAGGCGCGGCCGGGTTATCAATGGTCGGTCGTGTTCATGCTGTGGTGGGTCTGCTTCTTCAACTATGCGG
This sequence comes from Pirellulales bacterium, assembly GCA_025935855.1. Lineage (GTDB taxonomy): Bacteria > Planctomycetota > Planctomycetia > Pirellulales > Lacipirellulaceae > Lacipirellula. The sequence goes on from JAICUM010000043.1 coordinate 15,049, forward strand.
ATCGCCAGTCCATCTCGGCCGTGTTTCCGAAGCTCAAGGAGGAGTTCGGCTTTAACAAGGAGCAGCTCGGCCTGATCGGCTCGGCGTTTATGTTCGTGTATGCCGGCGGGGCGCCTTTTGCCGGGTATCTTTGCGACCGCTTTCGCCGCAAGAACGTCATTCTCGGCGGCTGTTTGTTTTGGAGCTTTGTCACGCTCACGACGGCATGGTGTGCGAAGTTGTGGCAGTTCGTCGCGGTTCGAGCGCTGGAGGGCGCCGGCGAGACCTTTTACTTTCCCGCCAGCCTGTCGCTCATGAGCGACTACCATGGTCGGGGAACTCGCTCGCGGGCGCTCTCCTTTCACCAGTCGAGCGTCTACATCGGCACGATTGCCGGCAGTTGGTTCGGCGCCTGGCTGGCCGAGAGGTACGGGTGGCGCGTCGGGTTTTACTGCTTCGGCGGGCTGGGAATGATTTTGGCCGCCGCGCTGTTCACGTTTCTTAAGGAGCCGCGGCGTGGCGAGGCGGATGAGCACTCCGAAGAAGCGGCTCTGGCTGCGGCATGTGCCGAGCAAACGCTTGGCTGGCGAGACGCGTGGCGAGCGATTTTTCGATCGCCGGCCGTCCCCTTGCTGATGCTGGCCTTCGCGGCCGCGAATTTCGTGGCGACGATTTTTCTCGTCTGGACGCCGACGTTCCTGTACGAGAAGTTTGGCTTCACGCTGACCAGGGCCGGGCTCGCCGGCGCGTTGTTCATCCACTTGTCGAGCGCTGTGAGCGTTCCGATCGCGGGCGGCCTGGCTGATTTGTTGTCGCGATCTTTTCCCGTCGGCCGCATGGCCGTGCAGCTGTTGGGAGTGGTGGTCGGTTCGGTGTTCGTTTATGCGGTCGGCGAGACTTCCGAGGTGAACAGGCTCTTGCGGGCCATGGCCGGCTTCGGTTTCTGCAAGGGGTTTTAGGACTCGGGCATTTTTGCCGCGCTGTATGACCACGTCGAACCTCGGGCGCGAGGCAGCGCCGCCGGG
>JAICUM010000574.1 GCA_025935855.1 Pirellulales bacterium
GAACGGCGCCTCGGACATATCGAACAATTCGCCATGCCGCGTCAGCTTGTACTTCGGACCGCGCACATACGACCGGCCGTTCAGCTCCACATACACCCACTCGCGCGGCTCGCCCTTCTCACCCTTCAGTTGTGGAGCGAAGCTCTCGCCGTCCAGCGTCACACCCTCCGGCAGCTCCGCCCCGCCCAACTCCGCACACGTCACAAAGAAATCCGTGAAGTCGATCAAATCCTCACTCACCTTCCCCGCCGGCGTCTTCCCCGGCCACTGCACGAGCATCGGCACGCGCGCCCCGCCCTCGAGCATCGTCCCCTTCTGCCCGCTGATCGCCTTGCCGTCCACCGTCGCCTTCGCCACGCCGAACCGCGCCGTGCCATTGTCGCCCAGGAAGATCACCACCGTCTTCTCCGTGAGCTTGTTCCTCTCCAGCTCCTCCATCAGCTTGCCGACCAGCTTGTCCATATAGCTCACGTTATCCACGTACAACTGATCCGCATCCGCCCCCTCCTTGCTATCCGGCGTCTTCACAATCGGCCCATGCACGTGCGACATCGGATAGTACAAAAACAACGGCTCGTCCTTATGCTTCGCGATGAAGTCCGCGGCGAACCGGTGCATGATGTCCGGCAAATACTCGCCTTCATCGAGCTGCTTCTGCTCGCCATTCACGCGATACGTCTTCGTCTGCTCGCGCCAATACCGCCCGCTGCCGGGGAACACCAAATACTCGTCGAATCCCCACTCGCCAGGCCCGAGCTGGATCTGCCCCCACTTCCCCACGCTCGCCGTCGCGTAGCCGGCCTTCTTCATCACGGTGGGGATCATCACCTCGCTTTTCGGATCGACCGCATCCTTGCTCTGGTTGCTGTTCAGCCCCGTGCGAAATGGATACCGCCCGGTCAAGAGCTCGCACCGCGACGGCCCGCACAACGCCGACGAATAGCAGTTCACGAACCGCGTCCCGCGTTCGCCGATCTTGTCGATGTTAGGCGTCTCGAACGGCCCGCCGCACGCATGGATGTCCCCCAGTCCCACGTCGTCCGTCAGGATGAGCACAATATTCGGCCGATCAGATTGTGAATCAGCCGCGGTGACCGTGTTTGCCACAAGAACAAACAACAAGCAAGCCAGCGAAACAATAAGTTGACGCATCAGATGCCCTTTCAGTTGTTGAATCAGGACCGCAAACCGGCGTCGCACGAACTGCTCACGATTGTCGCCGCCCGCCGCCGCCGCCGCCAGCCACTCCGCCAAACGCGTGGCACACGAATTGCCCAGGATTTTCTATCACGAGCGCCATCTGCCGACCGCTTGCGGCTTAGCCGCATTCGACCGCCAAAGTGCGAAGTCTCACTATCATTTCCCCTAGGAACCCCATCTCATGGCCAAGAAAAAAGCAGCAACCAGCGCCAAAAAGAAAAACCCCGGCAAAGCCAAGCAGTCTCGCTCCTTGAACGCCGGCGCCAAAAAGCTCACCCGCGGCGCCCCCTTCAACGACCAGGACCCCGAGCGCCGCCTCGGCGACTTCACCACCGCCGGAGAACATGCCCGCCAAGGCAGCCGCACCTCCGGCATCGTCGGCCAGAAGAAAAGCCAAAACCACACCGACAAAGCCGCCGCCAAGAAAAAAAAGAAATAGCGATCCGCGGCGTCGGCGGCCGCCTGCGTTCGCCATAGAATGTTCCTTCTATGTGCGACCCTCCCGCCCCGCGCCCGATTCAATCCCGCATGTTGCGATTCCTGCGGATCCTTCTCGCGATCATCGCCGTGGCCGCGCCGCACCCATCGGCCGCCGGCGATTGGCTCCAGTTCCGCGGCCCCACCGGCCAGGGCACATCCGACGCAACTCACGTCCCCACCGCCTGGAGCCACGACAAGAACGTCGCCTGGCGAACGCCGCTCCCGGGCAAAGGATGGTCCTCACCCGTTCTCCACGGCGACAACATCTACCTGACGACCGCCGAAGAGCTCCCCGGCGACAACAGCACGACCGGCGACCAGGCCAACACCGCCAACGCCGACAAGCGCGAAGAATCCCTCCGCGTCCTCTGCCTCGACGCCGCCACGGGCGCCATTCGCTGGAACGTCGAAGCCTTCCGCCGCCCGCGGACCGAGCTAAAAATCCACGCCAAGAACAGCTTCGCCAGCCCCACCCCGCTCATCGACGCCGGCGCGCTCTACGTCCACTACGGACCCAACGCCACCGCCGCCCTCGACCTCGCCGGGAAGATCCTCTGGAAGAACGACCGCATCTCCTACAACCCCCAGCACGGCGGCGGCGGCTCGCCCATCCTCTCCGGCAAGGCCCTCATCTTCAATTGCGACGGCACGGACGACCCCTTCGTCATCGCACTCAATCGCACAAGCGGCGAAGAACTCTGGCGAACACCCCGCTGGCACATGGACTCGCAGCGCTTCGCCTTCGCCACGCCGCTGGAAATCACCGTCGATGGCAAACCACAAGTCGTCAGCCCCAGCAGCCACGGCGTCGCCAGCTACGATCCCCAAACCGGCGCCGAGCTCTGGCGCGTCGTCGTCCCGAACAAGTGGTCCACCATCCCGCGACCCGTGTTTCACAACGGCCTCGTCTACACCTGCACCGGCTACGAAGGCCCCGCCGAGCTGCTCGCCATCCGCCCCGACGGCCACGGCGACGTCAGCGCGTCGCACGTCGCCTGGCGCTCCGATGAGTTCGTCCCCCACACCCCCTCGCCGCTCATCGTCGGCGACCAGATCTACATGGTCGCCGACAACGGCGTCGCCTCCTGCCGCGACGCCGCCACCGGCCACATCCACTGGCGCAAACGCCTCGCCGGCGACTTCTCCGCCTCGCCCATCGCCGCCGGCGGCAATGTCTACTTCCCCAACGAGCGCGGCCAATGCTTCGTGGTGAAAGCCGCCACCAGGTACGAGCTGGTCGCCCAAAACGACCTCGAAGAAACCATCTACGCCTCCTACGCCCCCACCAACCACGCCCTCTTCATCCGCGCCGCCGAAGCCCTCTACCGCATCAGCGAAGCCGAAGGCAATTAAAGTGAACCTGACGCCCCGCATTGCTTTCGTAGGTTGGAGTGCTCGCACCCACCGCCCTGTAGCGCGGCGTGCGTACATCGGCCTCCAATCTCAGGCCTGAAAGGCCGCGCTATGATAGCCCAGGGCAAGAC
>JAICUM010000509.1 GCA_025935855.1 Pirellulales bacterium
CGTCCAGGTCTCCACCCGCGGCCCTTATACAATCAGCTACCGCTCGATCATCCCCGCCCGCGGCGAGACGCCCAACCTGCTCGTCCCGGTCTGCCTCAGCGCTTCGCACATCGCCTACGGCTCCATCCGCATGGAGCCGGTCTTCTTCATCCTCGGCCAATCCGCCGCCACCGCCGCCTGCCAGGCCCTCGACGCCTCCTGCGCCGTGCAGGACGTCGATTACGCCAAGCTCAAAGCGCAACTGTTAGCCGACGGCCAAATCCTCACCTTCAACAAGTAACCGCGTGCCACTGCTGGCTAGCCCAGCAGTGCGCGTGCGGGTGCCACTGCTGGCTAGTCCAGCAATGCGCGCCAGGTACACGCCCAGGCAATGTTATCGGCAACCGAGGGAGGGCGAGGCTCCCGCCGAGCCGCACGGCGAGTACACGCCAGAAATAATCCCAAATGTCCCGAAAGGGACGCCACCAACGCTCTGAGCCTTTTCGTCAGCGTTTGATCCGCATCTTCCGAAATGATCATTGCAACGAACGAACCCGCGTGCGCTTGATAGACCAATGTGCCATCGCCGGCGCGCGCCACCACAGGCGTTGCGTTGCCAAAAGCTATCGTGCCACGCGTCCGGCACAATGAAGACGAATCCTTCCCGCGTCAGTTCGTCGCTCGTCGCCAAAATCCACCGCCGGCGATGCTGCGCGTAGCAGAGCAGCAGCACGAGCGCCGTTACGAGCATCAGCAGTGCTTTGAGACTGAATCGCATCTGCTCTCTAACAAACGTTTAGGCCTCAGAGAAGGCGCCGGAACGAGACGAGCGTGACCAGTATGGCGGCTAGCAAGGCTAATAGGAATCCGAATCCGACTCCCAGAGCAAATCGAGTTCGTAAGAATAAGGCGTTCAACACGGCGAAGGGGCCCGCGACGAGGAACATCACCAGCGGAGCGGCCAGCAGGAACGTGGCGGCCGGCCCGCGGCGAGTGGCTCGGTCCAGGTCGTCAACATGCAGGCAAACCGTCAACCACGCCGCCGCCGGCATGGGATGACAGTCGCGAAAGGCCTGGATCGACCGCCCCGGCATAGCCTGCAGCGGCGCCTGTGCGCGGTTACGCCCTAATATCTTGCCGATGCTGTCCGAAGTCGCCGCTCAGCAATCCGCGAAACGAGAGGTCTTCGTCAAGATCGGGCCAATGGACGCCGAACGGCGATAGTTCGACGTGGTTCAACTGTTCCGGAGTGCCGCGCGCAAGTCGCGAATTCTCTGCGACAGGAAAGCGGATTTCCGCGCCGCTTTCCATCACGATGATCATCTGGCCGTCACGGAAAACAGCCGAACGCGCGTTATCGGTTGAGATGCTCATGCCACCGCTGAATAATAAGCTCCCGATGCTCCATGGCAAGCAATTCGGCCTTGGCCAATTCGCTGATTTTCAGCCCCTGCGATTCCCGTAGCTCGACGGCCGGTTCGACATCGAACACGGCCTCGCCTCCACCCCGCCGAACATGAACATGGATGGGCAAATGCTCGTTGCTGTAGAAAAAGAATTTGTACCCATCCTTTTCAAAGACTTTCGGCATGCGTTTGGGACAAATATCTCACGTCGGAATCACTTACATCACAGTAGGCGGAACACGCGATTTTTGCAATAACTGGCGCGCCCCCTACCCGACGCCAAGCGGTTGTGCTCCATCGGGGCCGTAAGACCGCGCAATCGAACCGCACATGCTGCCTGAAGGAACAAAGGGGTCAGAACGATTTGCGTAAATTGTTCTGACCCCTTACCTGAATAGGCTCCCCTCTCTCCGGTCTTCCGGGGAGAGGGGCTGGGGGTGAGGGCAGAACCCCGAGCAACGCGTGCGTCGAGAACCCTCATCCCCAGCCCTTCTCCTTCGGAGGGAAGTAAGCCGGAGAAAAATGGAGTGCGAACGATGCGTCGCCGCTGATGGATGGCCGGCGGACCGGCGACCCATCCACTTGCTGATCCGCATCCACCGAAACGATCGTTGCAACGAACGAACCCACGTGCGCGTGATACGCCAATGTGCCGTCGCCGGTACGCGCCACGACGAGCTCGCGAGGATTCATGCCCCGGTCGGATTCATCCACGCTCAGCCAGAGTTTTGGACCGATTGGGGCATGGCCGCCGCACATCAGCTATTCTGGACGGCGGTCAGTCGAGCCGGCCGGCAGGTCCTTTTCCGAAAGAGGTGGTCTGATGAAGCGATTCAACACGTTCCTAGCTTCTGTTGTCGCACTATTACTAGTGAACCAATCGGCGCACGCCGCGCTAATCATTCTCGGCAATTTGCCGCAAAACGGCGATCAGTCCGGTGGGACAGTTGACGCAGGCACTGACAATGTCGGTTCAAACTTTAACCATGTCGAGCAGGCAATCTCATTCACGATGCCGTCGCAGGTGTATTCGCTCGACCATGTCGCCCTGCGTTTGGGGTCGTATAATACGACGGCGGGCGACTTGGCTGCGGTGGGCTTCTATCAAGACAATGGCAGCGACTTTCCCGGGCCGTTGGTTGGCAACTTGCTTGTCAGCCCTCCTTCGACCAGCGACAACGTGGCTACCTTTGACTTTGTTCCCTCGGCGCCGCTCACATTGGCAGCGTCAACCAAATATTGGCTGGTACTCGATGCGACCGCGGGAGAGTACGATTGGCGCGGCTCGGCGCCGCCAATCACACCCACTTCGCAAATTGGTGCGAGCTTTGGAAGTCAGATTGGCATCGTCGATGGTGAGCGGAGAGATTTGGGACCCCTTATCTCAAGTTTTGAAATCGTATCGACAGTTCCAGAGCCTCGTCCGTTTTCCTTGCTGCTTCTAATCGCCTTTTGCGTCGGTTCTAGCACCGTCAGGGTAAAACTTGGTATGTGAAAGTGAAATACATGTCTCGCGGAGTCGCGGCGGCTGGATAGAACTGCAGGATCGCCACATCGTTGCCAAAGTCGCCTATGATAATGCCGCTTTCGTTTGTCGTCGTTGCGACCGTCGTACCAGCACATTGATATGATGCAGCAAGGTTCGACGTTACTGGTAAAGAAACCGACACCCGAGTCGTAATGGAACCGCCGACATTTGGAGTTACATTGACTTTTCCGCTGACCGTTACCGTGTTTCCAACTCGCAAATACTGGCACTCAGCGGCACTTTGACCTGCAATGTTTGCGACCGCGGCCACCGTCGGCGTGTACACGCCCGAATAGGGCGGATCTCGGCTAACCACCGAGAAGTCGTTCTCGCCAGTGCTGGTGATGTTGATCAGTCCCTTGAACGCCGGATAAGTCTTGCCGCCGTTGGCGTTGCCATCTCCACCGTGCAGTTCCGCATCGTCTTCCACGATTACCTGCACGTATCCGGTGGAGTCGGTCGTAAAGTATTCTCGGACCGTGGACAGGTCCGTGCCAATCTTGAACTTCGCGTTCTTGATCCGCACCGTGCTGAAAAACGCCGACGTGCCGCCGGCGACCTTGATCATCTGCGACCGCAGGTTCTCTCCGCCGTTGATCGTGAGCTGGCCGTAGTGATTGCGAAGGTCGAACATCGGCTTGTCGGTTCCCTGCGACGGCCCGGCTCGCAGATAGTTGACCGTGATGGCCGCGGTGTTGAAGGGAATGAATACCGTGACATCCGGGTTC
>JAICUM010000054.1 GCA_025935855.1 Pirellulales bacterium
CCCTCTTGGGGGCGGGGGGCCGGGGTGGGCGCCCACCTTTGGGGGGGGGTCTTGTGGTGCGCCGGTGGCGCACCCACCCATAACCCCCCCCCCTTCCCAAACACACCCCCCACCCCGGGGCACTCCAGCGGCGGGGGTTCCATTGTTGCTTTGGAGAACGGCAAGGATACTGGTAACGTACCGTTAAGTAGAACTCCTTTCTTGTGACGCACCGCTGCTGAAGACGCCTTGATTCATGTCGCCCGATGACCAGCCGGCTCCGCCGCTGACACAACGAAGCCGGCCTCCTGCCTCGCGTGGAACGCGGGCCGGTTCGCGCGGCGGCGCCTCGCTGAAGCGCCGGCCGCGGAAGTTGTTGCGCGCGAAGCAGAAGCTCGGCAAATACACGATCGAGCGCAAGCTGGGCGAGGGGGGCTTCGCGACCGTTTACCAGGCGCGCGATGAGATCGAGGGCATCAAGGTGGCGCTCAAGATGCCGCACCCCCATTTGCTGACCGGGACGGCGATGGAGGACTTCCGCCGCGAGGTGCGGATGGTCGCGCAGCTTGAGCATCCGAACATTCTGCCGCTGAAGACAGCCCACTTCGTCAATGAACATTTCATGATCGTGACGGGGCTGGGGCTGATGACGCTCGAAGATCGGATCTCGCGGCGGCTGCCGATTGATTTGGCGCTCGACTTCGCGCGGCAGATGCTTGCCGGAGTGGCTTACGCCCACAGCCAGCGGATCATTCACTGCGATATCAAGCCGGACAACTTCATTTTGTTTGAAGGGAACCGGCTGCGGCTCACCGATTTCGGCGTGGCTAAGGTCGCTCAGCGGACACTACGGGCGTCCGGCGCCGGGACGCTGGGCTACATGGCGCCGGAGCAGGCGATGGGGCGGCCATCGTACCGGTCGGATGTGTTCGCGATGGGGCTGGTGCTGTACCGGATGTTTTCCGGGCGGCTGCCGGAGTATCCGTTCGACTGGCCGCCGCCGGGGTTTCGTTCGGTGAAGGAGCGTCTGCATCCGACGATGATTGAGCTCTTGCGGCGGTCGATGGAGCTGGCGCCGCAGCGGCGGTACGCGGACGCGGGGGCGATGCTGGCGGCGTTCAATCGGATCAAGTCGCCGCGGCGGCCGCGGACGGCGGCGAAGCGTTCGACCAAGAGCTCGCGGCGGAGCGCTGACTGGAAGACGATTCAGCGGCGACAGTTCCTGCAGGAGTTCGGGCGGGCGCTGGAAACGAAGCACCAGTGTACGGCGTGCGGGGGGCCGGTGTCGGAGCCGATGCAGGGCTGCCCTTGGTGCGGCAAGCTGCGGCTGGCGCATGAGGGGAGGACGGATTTCCCGCTAGAGTGCCCGCGGTGTAATCGGGGGATGAAGCTTGATTGGTCGTACTGCCCGTGGTGCTATGGGCCGGGGTTTGAAGCGTCGTCGCCGCGGCCGTTTTCGGATAAGCGGTACACCGGGCGGTGCCAGAATCCAAAGTGCAGCCGCAAGCTGCTGATGCCGTTCATGCGGTACTGTCCGTGGTGCCGGCGGAAGGTGCGGCGGAAGTGGAAGGTGCCGGAGTCGTCGCACACGTGTGGGCACTGCGGCTGGGGCGTGGTCGCGGGGTATTGGTCGCACTGCCCTTGGTGCTGCAAGCGACTTGGCGGACAATGACGAGAGCTGTCAGCTATCAGCCGTTGGCTATTAGCCAGAAGAAAAGTAATCGCGATCCATTCGTTGCACTGCATGAGCTTTGAGAGAGCTTAACGCGATGCACAGCCAAGCATTGGCCCCTGGGGAAGTCCGGACGTATTTGGATGCGGATATGCGCGCGCCGGCGTCGTTTGAAGTCGCCGGCGGGGTCGTCGCGGTCGTGTCCTGCCGGCGGCCGGAGAAGGCGACGGCTAATCAAGATGCGGCGGCGCTGATTGTGACGGGAGACGATTCGGCCGTGCTAATCGTGGCCGACGGCTGCGGCGGGATGGCCAGCGGCGAGCAGGCGGCGCGGATCGCCATAGAGTGCCTGGTTGCTAGCATTGGCGCCTTGCAGGCCAACGCAGTCGAAGGGCAATCGCTGCGGACGGCCATTCTGGACGGCGTCGAGGCGGCGAACCGGCAGATTCTGGAGCTGAAAACCGGCGCCGGGGCGACGCTGGCGGTGGTGCAGCTTGAGAACGGCGAGGCTCGGCCATATCACGTTGGGGATTCGCAAATTCTGATGGTCGGCGGCCGGGGAAAGGTGAAGCTGCTCACCACGTCGCATTCGCCCGTGGGATACGCGGTTCAGGCGGGAATGCTCGAGGAACACGAGGCGATCGACCACGAGGAGCGGCATTTGGTGTCGAACTACCTCGGCTCGGCGGAAATGCACGTTGAGATGGGGAGCGGGCGGCGGCTGTCCGATCAGGACGGCCTCTTGGTGGCGAGCGACGGGGTGCTCGACAATTTGCTGCTCGACGAGCTGGTGGGCCTATTGAAGAGCGGACCGGCGGGCAAGGCGGCCGCCAAAATCGCTGACTTGGCTTCGGAGCGGATGCGCGAGCCGCGTGAGGGGCGGCCACATAAGCCGGATGATTTGACGCTGGTGGTGTTCAGCCGGCGGGGGATGAAGCGGGCGGCGAAGCCGAGCGTTGAGTCGGCGGCAGCGGCGGAGGGTGGCGAGGCTGTTATGGCGCCGGAGATTTCGATGGCGGAGCCTATCAAGTCAGCCGAACCTGATATTGGGATTTAGCGCCGTGCTACGGGGGGCTGCGCGCTTGCGGCGCGACGTTACTTTCGCGAGGCGGCGGGTCTGTCGGCGTAGAAGATGAGGTTGGCGATGCGCCATTTGCCGTCGGCGCGTATCAGCGTGAAGTGGTCGTATCCGGTTTCTGTTTTGTCGCCGCTGACGAGCTTCCAGTGGACGACGACGCGGGCGAGCTCGGCCTCGAAGCGGATGTCCACGGATTCGGCCGTTTCGGTCATTGGCTGAGCGGCTTTGCGGTGGGCTTCTTGTTGGCCTTTCAGGAACGGCGAGAGCGGCATCGACACGAGGCGGCCTTCGGGATCGATGATTTGGACGACGGCCGTCGGCATGAAGCATTGGCCGTAGCGGTTGATGTCCTGGCTGGACCAGCTGTGGAAGTAGCGGTCGATGAGCTGCTGGACTTCCTCGCGACGCGGGTCATTGTTGGCAGGAGTATCCGCCGCTGGGCTCAGTGCTGAGAAGGCAAGGTAGGTCAACGCGGCTGCCGCCGCGAAGGATTTCCAGCGATAGCACAAAAGGAGTGAAGACATACATTGGCTCCGCAGGCGCCTTGCCGCTTGATGCGCCGTCAAAAGGTCATGGTTTCAATCGGGGCGTAGTCGTCGGTGAAAACGGGCGCTTGATCCAGGTTGGGCATCGTTTGGACGAGATCCTTGACCATTTGCTGGACCTGCGTGGCGTCGATGTAGGACGCTGACTGGTAGGCCGCGGCACGGCGGGTCCATTCGTCGGGCGTAATCAAGCGGTCGCTGTTCACCGCGACGAGGATGATGTTGGTCGAGCGGTCGCGGATGCCGTACTGGCTGCCGAGCGAGAAGGCGTACACGGTGGGGAAAGCGTCGTAAAGCGTCTTGAACATCGACTGAAAGATGCCCGCGTTCGGGCCTTGGATGGCGCTGTTGATGTTCATCACGAAGACGCCGCCGGGGACAAGCTTTTGCCGGCAGAGGGTGAAGAACTCGCTCGTGACCAGGTGGAAGGGGATGCGGCCGCCGATGGTGAACGCGTCGAGCACGATGGCCTCGTACTGGCCGTCGGCGGCGTTGCGGACGAACATGCGGCCGTCGTCGGCAATTAGGCGAAATTGCGGCGCCGGGTCGAGGTGGAAGTCGTCGCGGGCGACGTCGAGGACTTTTTGATCGATGTCGACGACGTCGATCTGCATCGCGGGGTCGTGCATATGGAAGGCCCGCGGGCCGATGCCGCCGCCGGCGCCGATGAATAGCGTGTTGTGGATTTCCGGCCTGGCGAGAAAGGCGAGCTGAAAGTAGCGCGTGTAGTAGTGCGGCGGCGGCAGGTAGGGCGGGTCGAGGCTGATTTGGCTTTCGGTGAAGCGGTCGAACATCAGGTAGCGCATCGGGCCGGATTGGCCGGCGGGCGCCTTGTCGTCGGCGACGGTGATATGGTGGTAGGGGGTATTGATTTCGCGGACGAGCGTGAGGCCAGCGGGGAGGGCGGCTTGCGAGTCCTTGATGAAGAACAGGCACGCGGCCGCGAAAACGAGCAGCACGAGCGAATATCCAATTGCGGCGGAGGTTTTCGCGAAGGGATACGTCGCCACCGCGACGACCAACAGCGCGGCGGCGAGACCTTTCAGGATGGCGATGGCGCCGAACGAGGGAATGAGCACGAAGGTGGTGAGCACCGTGCCGACGATGCTGCCGAGCGTGGAAAGCGCGTAGAGCGTGCCGGCGGTTTGGCCGACGGAAGCGACGGCATGCGTGGCCAGCCGGATGGCGAAGGGCGAGACGACGCCCATGCCGACGCTCGGAAGGAGAAACAGAATCGTGGCGGCGAGGAACGGGCCGGATTTTTCGCCGAAGTTGGCCCTGAGCAGAGCGTCGCAGACCGGCGCCGCGATAACGGCGATGAGGAACATCCACGCGGCGACGGCGATGACGATGCCGTTGAGCAGCCGCTGCGATGGTCGGCGGTCGGAGAGCCGGCCGCCGATGTAGTAGCCGAGGCTGAGCGCGATGAGAAACAGCGAGATAAGGCTGCCCCATACGAAGACGCTATTGCCGAAGTACGGGGCGAGCAGGCGGCTGCCGACGATTTCCAGCCCCATCAGCACCGCGCCGGCGACGAGGACCAGCAGCTTGAGGCCCGCGGCGGGCGGGAGGAGCGCCTTGTGCGCATTTGAAGCGGCGGACGCGGAATGCGTCGGCTTGACTTCCGGCTCCGCTGGACGGGGTTTGGGTGTTTGTTTCGCCGCCATGAAACTTCGGTGAAAGGGCGCCGCGAGCGGCGGGGCTAAATATGGATGGATTCGAAATCAGTGTTGGACGCGGCGGGCCATTTGTTCGTAGCGGACGGACGATTTGAAGCGGCGGTCGAGCTCGCGGCCGCGCGCGATCAGCGCCGGTTGATCGATCCGCGTATTGTCGGTCGAGCCGATGACGACGGCGCCGCCGAATTGGGTGAGCGGGAAGACGTAGGTTTGCGGGAAGCTGTCGCTGATCGTACGGACGTCTTCGACGATCTTCTCGCGGGGGTTGAGATTGAACGCCACCACGCCGCCCGGCTTCAGCTTTGACTGCATATGTCGGTAGAACTCGCGGGTGCGGAGCGCGAGCGGGGCGCCGGTGTTATCGGTGCCGGCCGACGGTTTCAGAAAGGCGTCCATGTAAATGGCGTCGTACTTCTTGCGCGCGTCGGCGATGAATTTGAGGCCGTCAGCCGTTTCGATGTGCACGGTTCCTTCGCTGCGCGTGCTGAAGTACTTGTCGGCCAGCCGGACGACGAGCGGATCGATCTCGATGGCGTCGATGCGAATCTTGGGATCGATTCGCTTCAGATAGTGAATCATTCCGCCGCCGCCGAGGCCGACGATCAGGACGTCTTCCTGCGTGTCGCGAAACAGGTAGCTGGTGAACATGAACCGCAGGTATTCGAACTTGAGCTCGTAGGGCCGGCGGATGTCGATCTGAGACTCCAAGGCTTCCTCGCCGCTGTCGCGGACGAAGATCATCGAGCGGACGGGGCCATTGCGGCGGATGAGGATGTGCGAGTAGTCCGAGCGGCCTTCGAATTCGACCTGGCCGAGGCGATTGGCGGGGGATTGAGCCTGGCTGCGGGCGGAGCAGAGAAGGGCGGCTGCTAGCGACAGGGCAACGGATGCCAGCAGTCGGCGACTTATTTGCTGTCGGTGTCTTTCAATTCGAGCCATTGGCAGCATTGTAGAGGAGCGGCGGGATTGGAACGAGGCCGCGTGGTGGCGACCCGTGGGCTGATCTTGTGAGGGCGGCGGCGGCGGCTTAGAATCCGCCGCCCAAAATGGCGTGCTTGCGCAAAGCAGCCCCGACCAAGCTTGGTCGGGGCTATTCGGCGAGCGTCAGCATAAGTAATGCGAGGGAGTGCATGTTGGTTTTTGCCGCGGGGCAAGGATGGTGTGGTATGCGACTGGAACCGAAGAAAATCGTTAGAGCCGTTAACAAGCTCCATCGCGAGACGGTGGTGCGCTGGCACTCGTGCGAGCCGGATAACCCCTACGAGGAGCTGCTGGGAACGGTTTGCCAGCAGCACCAGTACAACTATTTGCTGTGGCACGAAGAGGACATTGCCCGTAGCCCGGACGTGACCGACGCACGCATCGCGATGGTGAAGCGGGCGATTGACGGCTACAACCAGCAGCGGAACGACTGGATCGAACGGATCGACGAAGCGCTCTTGGAAATGCTGGCCGAGGCAGGCGTGAAGCCGGCGGAAAAGGCGCGGCTGAACACCGAGACGCCGGGGAGCGCGACCGATCGGCTGTCGATCATGTCGCTACGGATTTATCACCTCGAGGAGCAGCTTCAGCGGACCGACGTGGACGAGGCCCACGTCGAGCGCGTGCAGCAGCGGCTCGCGCGGTGCCGGCTGCAGCAGGCGGACCTGTCGCAATCGCTGGCGGAATTACTGGCCGACTTGGTCGCGGGGCGGAAGATGCTTAAGGTGTATCGGCAGATGAAGATGTACAACGACGCGACGCTGAATCCTTATTTGTATAAGAGTGGCAAGAAGCTGGTGGCGTGAGGTGGGACCTTCATTTAATTCAATAGCCGGATCGCTACGCGGTCCGGGAGGAATCCCGGAGGGCGTGGCTTTCCGGCTAGTAGCATGAGGGATGATTCCAGACGACCGGTGCGCGTGGTGCATGTCATTACGCCGTCGCGCATTGGCGGCGCGGAGACGCTGCTTGCGCGGACGCTGAGCCGCACGCCGCCGGAGAGGGTGCAGAATTTCTGCATCACCAGCCGTAGCAAGGCGAGCGAGGATTTGCGCGCTCTTGGCCTGGCAGTGGATGAGCGCAACATTGGCGGTAAGGCGAATTTCCTGGCGCTATCCAGGTTGCGGCAGGCGGCGCGGGACTACCAAGCGGACTTTCTTCACTCGCATCTTTCGAGCGCCAGCTGGTGGTGCGGTTGGCTGGAGTGCCTGGGCGGGCCGCCGTCGATTGGGCATGTGCACGGGTTTACCAGCGCGATGTGGCACTCGCGGCAGACGCATCTCATTGCGAATTCTTACGCGGTGCGGCAGGACTTGATCGACAAGGGACTGGCCGCGGAGCGGATCAGCGTGCTGTACTGCCCGGTGGATCCGCAGGATCAGCAGCCGCGTCGATCGCGCGCCAGCGTGCGCGCGGAGCTTGGCGTGGACGAGCGAACGCCGGTTGTCGGAACGTTTGCGCATTTGTCATTGAAGAAGGGCTATCGCGAGCTAGTGCGGGCGGCGGAAATCGTCCTGAAGGCGAAGCCGAACGCCCAGTTTTGGTGCGTCGGCGAGGGCGTGCTGCGCCCGGAACTGGCGCAACATGCGGCGGCCGCGGGAATCGCGGATCGGTTTCGCATGTTGGGATTTCGGCGCGACGTGCCGGACTTGATGCGGGCGATCGACGTCATGTGCTTGCCGTCGCACCGAGAGCCTTTTGGGATGGTGTATGTGGAAGCGTCGCTGGCCGAGCGGCCGGTGATTGGTTGTCGCGCGGGCGGGGCGCCAGAGATCATCGAGGATGGCGAATCCGGGTGGTTGGTTCCCCCACGAGATGTGCCGGAGCTTGCCAACGCGATCTTGACCGCGCTTGAGAATCGCACACGCGGCGCCGAAATGGGCCGGCGCGGCCGGCAGTTGGCGCTGGAGCGGTTTGGCTGGCAGGACTTTCTTGAGCGGCTGGAAGGGCTCTACCGCAAGCTGCTCGAAGAGCGGACTTCCCGACGCGCGGCGTAGCTACTGGAAGCTGGCTAGCTGCGGAGCTACGCTCCGCTGGGGAAGCGCTAGGGACGCTTTTCACCGCTGCGCCTGCGGAGCGTAGCTCCGCGGCTATTGGCGATGTTGATTGTTACGCGGAGTGGCGTAGCTTGCTTTGTTCGAGGCAGGCGGCGATGACTTGTTCGACGGTGATTTCGCGCATGGCGGAGTCGTCGGCCTGGCGGCGCTCGCGGGCGGAGCCCTCTTCGTAGCGGGCTTGCAGGCGAATGTTCTGTGGGCCGTAGGCGCCACACCACTCGGCGCGGCTGGGACCGTGCATGCTGATGGCGGGCGTGCCGACGGCGACCGCCAGATGCAGCGGGCCGGTGTCGGAGCCGAGGAATAGCGCTGAGCGGCGGCAAAGGGCGGCGAGCTCGGGGACGCTCGTGGGTGGAGCGAGTTTGGCGGCGCCGTGGCTGGCGGCGACGATGGCTTCGGCGAGCGGGAGCTCATTGGGGGCGCCCCAAACTGCGAGGCTCGCTAAGCCACGCGCGGCTTGGAGGCGGCGGGCGACTTCGCCGTAGCGCTCGGGCGGCCAGATTTTGGAGGGCCAGCCGGCGCCGGGATTCAAGATGGCGAAGTTGCCGTGGGCTAATCCCAGGGAATGCAGGGCGTTATCGGCCATGCGGGCGTCGGCGGGCTGCTCAGGCAGATTGAATTTGACGCGTGGTGAGGTAATGCCCAGCGGACGAAGCAGTTCGAGATTGTGATCGATGACGTGCCGGCCGCCGGCTTCGACGAGCTCGTTGTGGAAGAGCTTGCTAAGCTCGCGTCCGTCTGCGCCGGCTTTGCCAATACGGCGTGGAGCACCGGTGAACCAGGCGGCGACCGCGCTTTTGGTAAGGCACTGCAGGTCGATCGCGATGTCGAATTTGAGCTGGCGCAGGCGGCGGCGGAGGGCAAAGACTTCGCGGGGAGTCTTCCACCAGCCGCGGGGAAGGCGGATCAGCTCGTCGAGCGCGGGGTGGCTTTCGAGAAGTTGGGCGCTGCGGCCTTCGACGACCCAGGCGAGGAAGGCCTGTGGGAACGCGATGCGCAGGGCGCAGGCGACGGGGATTCCGTGGATGACGTCGCCGAGGGCGGAGAGGCGGACGATCAGGATGCGCGGGGATTGAGAAGTGATAGCGTCGGGCATCCGCGGCCTCGTGGCGGTGTGAGGCGGCGGAGGGTAACAGACGGATGGAGCGGCAACAAGGGCGCGGGCGCTACGAGGGCATAAGAGGCGCGGCGAGGGTTCGGGCAGGAAGGGATGGATACCGCATTTCGCTCTGGGCACGCCAACAGAGCGCTCCCAGCACTGCTGGGCGAGCCAGTGGTGGCACGCCAATCGTGATTCGAGGTCCCGCTCGGCAAGCGGGACCTACTTGGGGGCGAGGTCGGCGTCGACCATCATGCGGGCGAGTTCCGCAAAGCCGACGCGGGGCTGCCAGTCGAGCTCCTTGCGGGCTTTGCTGGCATCGCCCAGGAGCAGATCGACTTCGGCGGGACGGAAGTATTTGGGATCCACCTCAATGAGCGTGCGGCCATCTGGGCCGACGCCTTTCTCTTGCTCCCCGTGGCCCTGCCAGCGGACGGGCAGGCCGATGTGAGCGAACGTGACTTCGCAGAATTCGCGCACGGAGTGCGTTTCGCCGGTGGCGATGACGTAGTCGTCCGGCTTTTCGGCCTGGAGCATCAGCCACATGGCTTCGACGTAGTCGCCTGCGTAGCCCCAGTCACGCTTGGCGTCGAGGTTGCCGAGGTACAGGCACTTCTGCAGGCCGCGCTTGATGCGGGCGGCGGCACGGGTGATTTTGCGCGTGACGAACGTCTCGCCACGGCGTGGCGACTCGTGGTTGAAGAGGATGCCGTTCACTGCGAACATGCCGTAGGACTCGCGGTAGTTCTTGGTGACGTAAAAGGCGTAGGCCTTGGCGGCGGCGTAGGGGCTGCGGGGGTAGAAGGGCGTCGTTTCGGTTTGCGGCGTTTCGACGACTTTGCCGTACAGCTCTGAAGACGAGGCTTGGTAGAACCTGGCGTCCAGCCCTAGCTCGCGCATGGCTTCCAGGACGCGAACGGCGCCGAGGCCGGTGACGTCGCCGGTGTATTCGGGGACGTCGAACGAGACCTTCACGTGCGACTGCGCGCCGAGGTTGTAGATTTCGTCCGGGCGAACCTTCTTGAGCACCTGGTTGATGCTCGAGGCGTCGCCGAGGTCGCCGTAGATGAGGCGGAGGCGGATGTCGGGCTCGTGCGGGTCCTGGTAGAGGTGGTCGATGCGGCCGGTGTTGAAGGAGGAGCTGCGGCGGATGACGCCCCAGACCTCATAGCCTTTTTCAAGGAGGAACTCGGCAAGGTACGAGCCGTCCTGGCCGGTGATGCCGGTGATGAGGGCTTTTTTTCGCGGCTGGTTGGAGGTGGGCATTGGGCGAAGTCGTGATGAGCGATTAGTGGAGAGACGAAGCTTTTTCGCGGCGCAGCCCCGACCAAGCTTGGTCGGGGTTAGTGGCGGGTTAGACTTGGGTAGCGACTGGCTGTTGTTCGCAGAACCATTGGTAGGCGGCGGCGAGGCCTTCGCGTAGCTCGATGCGGTGGCGCCAGCCGCGGGCATGCAGGCGGGTGACGTCAAGGAGCTTTCGCGGCGTGCCGTCGGGCATCGACGAATCGAAGACGATCTCGGCTTCTGGGTACACGATGTCGCGAATGAGCTCGGCTAGCTCTCTGATCGCTAAATCTTCGCCGGCGCCGACGTTGATGGTGGCGGCCTCGTCGTACCGGTCCATCAGGAACAGGCAGGCGTCGGCCAGGTCATCGACGTGCAGGAATTCACGCCGCGGATTGCCGGTGCCCCAGACCGCGACTTTCGGGGCGCCTTCCAGGCGGGCGTCGTGGAACTTGCGGATCAGCGCCGGGACGACGTGCGAGCTGTTCAGGTCGAAATTGTCGTTCGGCCCATACAGGTTCGTCGGCATCGCCGAGATGAAGTTGCAGCCGAATTGGCGGCGGTAGGCTTCGCAGGATTTGAGTCCGGCGATTTTGGCGATGGCGTAGGCGTCGTTGGTCGGCTCCAGCGGTCCGCTGAGGAGGTATTCCTCGCGAATGGGTTGCGGGCAATCGCGGGGGTAGATGCAGGAGCTGCCGAGGTAGAGCAACTTCGACACGCCGGTGCGGCAAGCGGAGTGGAGCACCGTGGCATGGATCATCAGGTTGTCGTACAGGAAGTCCGCCGGCCGGCTGCGATTGGCGTGAATGCCGCCGACGGTGCCGGCGGCGTGGATCACGTACTCCGGCCGCTCGCGATCGAACCACGAGTCCACGGCTGTCTGATCGCGCAGGTCGAGTTCTTGCCGCGTCGCGGTGAGGATGTTCTCAAACCCGGCGGCGCTGAGCCGACGCACGAGGGCCGAGCCGACCATCCCGCGATGGCCGGTGACGAAGATGGGAGCGGTTCGCGAGATCATTCTTCTAGGATAGCACGGGAAGGCGAACGTCGCCAAAAAGGGCGGCGTGCGCAACGCAGCGTGCGGCTCGGATTTTTGGGGGTTGCGCCGTCGGGCAACCGGGCCAGGCTGCCAGTCGTCGGCGATCGGCGGTCATCGAAAATCCCGGTAAGGTCTCGCATCGGTCGGCACGCGCTTCAGCCGGAGCCTTTGAGGTACTCGGCGTGGATCCAGCGATAAGTTTCCGCCAGGCCGTCGCGGAGCGGCGTGCTCGGTTCCCAGCCCAAATATTGGCGCATTTTGGACGTGTCGCTGTTCATGCCTTGCACGCCTTGGGGAGCGTCGAGCTTGTATTGACGCTCAAGTTTAATCCCGGCGATTTGCTCCAAGGCGTCGACGAGCTCGTTGATCGAGGCCACAGACGGCGCGCTAAGATTGATCGGTTCAAGAATCTCGCTGCGCGCGACGTCGATGACGCCGCGCACGCAATCGGTGACGTAGGTGAAGCTTCGCGTTTGGCTGCCATCGCCCCAGATTTCAATGGCGTGCTTTCCAGTTTCCTTGGCCTCGATGACCTTGCGGCACATGGCGGCCGGCGCCCGCTCGCGTCCACCGCGCCAAGCGCCGTATGGCCCATAGACATTGTTGAATCGCGCGATGCGAGTCTGAAGGCCGAAGTCCTCGCGAAAGTGGAGGCACATCCGCTCGGAGAAGAGCTTTTCCCAGCCATAACCGTCTTCCGGCATGGCGGGATAGGCGTCGTCCTCGGCGAGGGTGACGAAGCCGCCGGCGTTCTGCTTGTTGACGTTGTAAACGCAGGCGCTCGAGGCAAAGAAGTAGCGGCCAACGTGGTGTTCGAGGGCGGCTTGCAGTAGATGCGTGTTGATCAGCACCGAGAGCATGCAGAGGGCTTTGTTGTTCTCGATGAAGCCCATGCCGCCCATGTCGGCGGCGAGGTTGTACACTTCATCGACATCGCGGCAGGCGGCTTGGCAGGCTTCTGGATGTTTGAGGTCGGCGACGATGTTCTCCGCGTCGGCGAATCGCTGATACCACTGTTCGAGCGGCTTCACGTCGGCGACGCGAACGTGAATACCTTCGCGCAAGAGGCCGGCGGCTAGATGCCCTCCGATAAAACCGCCGCCGCCTGCAATGAGCGCCCTTTTCATAATAACTATTATTGTGGACGGCGGGGGCGAGGAAACTGCGGGCGCCTGCCCGTGGCTATTCGATGCGGCGCCAGAGCGCCGGCCGGTTATTAAGGGACCGCGGAAACTGGAGTCGCTTTGGCCGGGCAGTTTGACGGGGAGTGGAGCATGGCCAGGAGTTCGCGTTCGACTTTATCAACGATGGGACTGCGGCTGTAGGCGTGAGCGCGGTCGAGGGCGCATCGTTGGAATTCGGCGAAACTAGCGGCGTCGTTTGAAAACTCAGCTAATCGGTCGGGCAATTCGTCGAACTGCGACCATGGCATCGCGATTCCCAGGCGGTGCTCATTGACTTCGCGCCCCAGCGGACCGTCAGGATCACACAGGCAAACGACGGGCGTCCCAGTGGCGATGCCAGGAATGAGCTTGCTGGGAATGAACGAGGCGCCGACGCCAGGCGTCTCGGTGATGACAAAGAGATCCGTTTCAAAGAGCGCCTGCACGAAGCCGCGTTCGTCGAGAAACTCGCCAAACTGGAAGCGCGGGTCGCGTTGCGACTCGATCCAACTTTGCACGCGATGAGCTTCTCCGCCGTTGCCGTGAATTCGGAATTGGAAGGGCAGTTCCGTGGCGGCGAGACGCTGGCAGAAGGCAAGCAGATCCTGCTTTTTGCCAATGTTTCCGGCGTACAGCAATTTGATCGGGCGTTCGGCCGGTCGCCCGAGCTTGGTGGGATGCTCGGCGATGGCATCGGCCATCGAGCCGTTGAGGAAGTTCGGTACGAAATGAATGGGCTGACCACGGCGGCGAATGGCGGCGACCCGATCGATCATTTTGGGAGCGATCGAGCTCCAGACGTCGGCACGGTTAAACAAAAAGGTTTGGGAGAAGTTGCCGAGCGCTTTGGCGAATCGGCTGCGACTGATTCCGCTGGCGGCGGCGGCGTCGGCCGGGATGTCCTGAATGTTGAGCCAGGTCGGCTCGCGGTAGAGCATCTTCCGCACGGCGCCGTAGGCTACGGCGCCCATGAGTGGGCAGTAGAGCATGACCGCGTCGAACCGCCGAAAGTAGAACAAGCTGCGCATGAGACTGAGGAGAAAGGACAACTCAAACAGCACCCTCGGCACGAATCGCGACGGATTCTTTGGGAAGTACATGCCAAAGCGATGCACCTTCACGCCGCGGATAGTTTCTTGCGAAACGCGCCACAATCGAGCGCCCGATTTATTCTGCCATTCCGGATAGTACGGATAGGCGCCGAACACGGTCACGTCGTGGCCGCGTTCGACCAGTTCGTAACACATGTCCGAGAAGACGGAAGCTCCGCCCCCGCGGTCCGGGTGAAAGAGATTGGTGACGACAAGAAGCTTCATGAGTTGGCTCTGTCCCGCCAGGCTTGCGCGATCTCGGTGAAAATGTCGGCGAGGGACTTGGTGATGTCCCAGGCGGGATAATGCTGCTTCATTTTAGAGAGATCGGAGATGTAGCAGATATGATCGCCGATGCGGTTTTGATCGACGTACTCGAAGTGCATTTTCTTTCCGGCGACCTCTTCGGCAAGCTCGAAGGCCTCGAGAATCGAGCAGGAATTGGCGCGGCCCCCGCCGATGTTATACACCTCGGCCACGCGAGGCTGTTCGAGGAAGTTTCGAATGAATTCGCACACGTCGTGGGAATGGATGTTGTCGCGAACCTGCTTGCCTTTGTATCCGAAGACGCGGTACGTGCGGCCTTCGAGACAACAGCGGATAAGGTAGCTCAGGAATCCGTGAAGTTCGACTCCCGAATGGTTCGGCCCGGTGAGGCAGCCGCCGCGAAGGCAGCACGTGGGGAGCCCGAAGTAACGGCCATATTCCTGAACCATGACGTCCGCGGCCACTTTCGACGCGCCGAAGACCGA
>JAICUM010000721.1 GCA_025935855.1 Pirellulales bacterium
CCCCGACCCCTGCCCCTTCGTTGGCCCACGGTTATTCCCCGCTCGAAGCGGCCATGTCTTTCACTGAAACTGAAACGCCGGGCGCCCTCTCGCGCCATGGGGAGACAATCGAAGCGGCGTTGGTGAAGGCCGTCGAGTTCGACTCGAATTGTCCGTCGCAATTGGCGGAGGCGATTCGCTACAGCCTGCTCGCGCCGGGGAAGCGATTGCGGCCACGATTGGTGCTCCTGGCGGCGGAGGCCTGCGGTGGCACGATCGAAGAGGCGCTGCCGGCGGCCGTGGCCGTCGAGATGGTCCACTGCTATTCGCTGGTGCATGACGACCTACCGGCGATGGATGACGACGACCTGCGGCGCGGCCGGCCGACCTGCCATCGGCAGTTCGACGAGGCGACCGCGATTCTGGTGGGCGACGCGCTGCTGACGCGGTCGTTCGAGGTGCTCGCCACGCACATCAAGCCGCCGGAGCGGGCGGCCCGTTGCTGTGCCAAGTTGGCTCATGCCGCCGGGGCGACGGCCTTGGTGGGCGGCCAGGCGGATGATCTGGCGGCCGAATTTCGCCACATCGGCCTGGAGCGACTACAATCTATTCATCGGCGGAAAACGGGGGCCTTGTTCCGAGCGTCGCTGGTTTTGGGCGCTGTCGCCGTCGATGCGGCTGCGGAAGAAGAGCAGGCGTTGGCCGTTTTCGGAGAGCATTTGGGCCACGCGTTCCAAATCGTGGACGACCTGCTCGACGTGGGCGGGCAGGAGGCGAACGTCGGCAAGCGATTGGGCAAGGACCGCCGGCGGGGAAAGGTGACTTATCCGGCGCTGTTGGGCGTGGAGGAAAGCCGGCGCCGAGCGGCGGAATTAATTGAACAGGCGTGTGCCGCACTGGAACCGTTTGGCCCGGCCGCGGCGCCGCTGCGTGAGCTGGCGGAATTCGTGGGGCGGAGAAGCCGTTAGATGAGCACGCTATTGGAGACGATTCACGAGCCGGCTGATTTGCGGCGGTTGTCGCTGCCCCAATTGGAGCAGCTGGCGGCGGAAATGCGCGAGGTGCTGTGCAATCTCATCGCGTGCCGTAGCGCGCATTTCGCGTCGAATCTCGGCGTTGTCGAGTTGTGCATCGCGCTGCATCAGACGTTTGATTTCCGTCGCGACCGATTGATTTGGGACACCGGGCACCAAATTTATCCGCACAAGCTCGTTACCGGACGGTTCGAGCAGTTCCACACGATGCGAACCAAGGGCGGCCTGATGGGCTACCCGAACCCGGCCGAAAGCGAGTTCGACCTGTTCATGACGGGGCATGCGGGGGCGAGCGTTTCGACGGCGCTGGGTTTGGCGAGCGGCGACCAGCTTCTGCGGCCGGAAGAAAAGCGGCACACCGTGGCGGTCATCGGCGACGGCGCGTTTCCATCGGGCGTTGTGTTCGAAGCCTTGAACAATGGTCGCCGGCAGAGCGACAAGCTGCTGGTGATTCTGAACGATAACAAGATGTCGATTTGCCCGCGCGTGGGCGGCATGGCCGACTATCTCGACCGGCTGCGGCTGACGCCGGCTTACACCGGGCTGAAGGGCGAGATCGCGAAGCTGCTGAACCGCGTGCCGCTGTTGGGCGATCCGGCTGAGCGGTTTCTGTTCCAGCTCAAGGAAGCGGCCAAGGCGGGCTTGAGCGGCGGCATGATGTTCGAGGACATGGGCTTCCGGTACATCGGCCCCATCGACGGGCATAACATCGCCATCCTGCGCAAGTATTTGAAGATGGTCGAGCGCATCCGCGGGCCGGTGCTGCTGCACGTCGTCACGGAAAAGGGCCACGGATATCGGCCGGCGGCCGAGGACCCGGTGACGTACCATGCTCCGCCGCAGTTCGAACGGCAGAAGGAAAAGATCGTCGGGTTCAAGAAGTCGTCGAGTCGCGCGTACACGAACGTCGCCGCCGAGGCGATTCTGGATCAGATGCGCAAAGATCCGCGCGTGACGGTGCTCACCGCGGCCATGTGCCAGGGGAACAAATTGGAGCCGGTGCGGGACGAAATTCCCGATCGATTTTTCGACACCGGCATTTGCGAGGCCCACACGGTGGCGTTCGCCGCGGGGCAGGCGAAGGTCGGC
>JAICUM010000225.1 GCA_025935855.1 Pirellulales bacterium
CATGTACTCGCACGGGTACATTGTGCCGGCTTTTGCGGCGTATCTGTTCTATATCCTCCGCAAGCCGCTCACTCAGACTGAGCCGAAGGAACGCTGGCTAGGCGTCGGGCTCTTGACGGTGTGCCTGGCCGTTCGGACGTGGTCCACGTACTACGACTACAACAACCCGGACCGGGCTTCGTTTATTGGCTGCCTGCTTGCGCTGTGCCTGGTTGTCGGCGGCATGAAAATGCTGAAGTGGGCCTGGCCGGCGGTGCTCTTTCTGGCGCTGATGTTTCCGCTTCCGCACGTCCTGGAGCGGACGCTGCTGATGAAACTGCAATTGGTGGCCTCGATCATCAGCACATTTGTCTTGCAGACGCTGGGCGTAAGCGCCACGCGGTTCGGGAACACGATTTCGATCGACACGCTGAAAGAACCGCTGGAGGTGGCGGAAGCGTGCAGCGGCCTACGGATGCTGACGATTTTTGGCGCCATGTGCTTCGCGATGATCATGATCGTCGAACGCCCCTGGTGGGATAAGCTGGTGATTTTTCTGTCGTGGATTCCGATCGCCTTGGCAAGCAACATCATTCGGATTGTGACGACGGCACTGCTGTTCCTGGCCTTCGGGCAGGACACGCCTTGGGTTACCCAGCTGGTTCACGACTGGGCCGGTTTCTTGATGATGCCGATCGGCCTGGGTCTGTTGGTCATTGAATTAGGAATCCTTTCGCGGCTCACCATTCCCATCGATACGGACGAATACGCGAGCTTTAGCCCGGCGCCGGCGTAGTCGGCTTTCCTCCGGCGGAGATGTTGTAAGAATTCAACATTCCGCTGTCGAAAGGCGACGCGAGGGGGCCAGGCAGGTCGTGTTTTCGGCCCGTAAAAGGGGTGAAACGGCTCGACGGGGCGGATAGGTCCGTCGATTGCAATGAGGCAACAGCCCATGAGCAGCCGAGGGTGATGCGGGCTCACGGAACAGTTCGCCGCGAGGGTTCTCCAGCACGGAACAAACTGAAGCGCGACGATCGCGTTGGTTGGTCGAGGCGCTTGGATATTGGCACCGCATTAACGATCGCTCTTCCGCCGATTTTTCTCTAAGAGGCAGTTCACATGGCTCGAGATGGCTCAGAGTTCGGCTCGCAGGAAATGCTTCATCCGACGCTGAATAACGACGGAGCACGAACCGACGGCGCGCGGGTTCCGGCCCGGGCGTTGGTTCCGGCGCCCGTGTATTCGCCGCCGGCGCCAGTGATGGGCGGCTATGCCCCGCGGGGGCCGGAGATTTTGTACGGCGGCTTCAATCAGACGTGGATGGCCAATTGCTTGCGTCGCCGGTGGCTGATGGCCGTGCTGATGGGGCTGTTGGTAGGCGCCGCCTCGACGGGTCTGTTGTTGTGGCTGTTCCCCAGCATGTCGCAAGTGACGGCTTATTTGAAAGTGAAGTCTCGTCCGGACGAGATTTTCACGGATACGAAGTCGCAGCGTTACATTTCGCCGCAGGAAATCCAGCGGCAGGCCATGAACCACATCACGCTGCTCAAAAGTCCGCTGGTGCTGACGACCGCCTTGTCGCGGCAGGACATCACGGAGCTGGATGCCGTGCGCCACAACTCGGGCCGGCCCGGCGAAGACCAATTGTGGTTGATGGACGAGCTTAAGGTGAGTTTCCCGGGCGACGGTGAAATTCTGGAAGTGAAGTACGAAGGCGAGGAAGACGCGGATCAGATGGCCAAGGTCGTCGACGCCGTGGTGAAGGCGTACCAAAGCAAGGTGCTGTTTCAGGACAAGCTAGTGGCGGCGGCGACGCAGCGCGATTTGAGCATGGTGCTGGAGCAGACCAAGGGACAGCTGCAGAAGAACCTGGACAAGCTCAAACAAAGCATGACGGCCAAGGGCGTGGCCCAAGAGGAAGTGGAAATCCCGCGGCTGCAACGGGAAGTGGCGCAGCTCGAGACGCTGATCGTGGCTGAAAAGCAGAAAAAGGTGGACCTGGAGGTGCTGAAGAACCTGGCGATGCAGGATGCTCAGAGTCCCGCGGCGCTGGACGCGATGGTGCGAATGGAATTGGACAAGGATCCGTTCATCGTCAACTACCAGCAGCAGATCGCGGCGGCCATGCAATCTCTGCAAGCTCGACAAGGGAGCACGAAGAATCGGGCGGACGCGACGATCAAACGGCTTCAAGGACAGATTCAGCAACTGCAATCCGCGATGGAGGATTATAAGTCCAGCCAGGAGAAGCAGATTCGAGAAAAGTATAAGCGGATGCCCAACGATCAGCTCACTCATGCGATCGTTGAATTTAAGCTTCGCTACAAAGCTTCGTTGGACAACCTGAGCGAGTACGAGGCGAAGTTGGAGGCAGACAATACGAAGCTGCTGGCCTTGGGCGTCGCGGACCCGGAAATCGAGATGCTCAAGCAGGAGATCGAGAACCAGACGGATCTGGCGAAAAGTCTTGAGCAGAAGATCATGGAGTGGGACGTGCTGCAGAAGGCTCGCGACAAGCAAGCCGGGCAGGCTTCTGATCTTGAAACGGTGAGCGTAATTCAGGAGGCCACCGGTCTGCCGGATACCAACACGGTCGAGCGGCTGGCGATTGCCGGCGTGGGCGGCAGTGCGGCCTTCGCGCTAACTTGCTATGGCATCGCCCTGTTGGAATTCCGCAAGCGTCGCCTCAACGGGCCGACCGATATGGATGAGGGACTCGGCATTCGCGTGTTGGGGGTGCTGCCTTCGACGACGCTGAAAATGATGGCCGGCAGCAGCCTGACGGCGACGCAGGTGGCCGAGGCGATCGACAATGTGCGTGCGACGCTCATGCATGATTCGACGAACGCACCGCGGCAGGTGATGATGATCACGAGCTCAGGCTCGCAGGAAGGAACGACCATCGTGGCGAGCAGCCTGGCGTTGAGCTTGTCCCGGGCCGGGCGGCGGACGCTGCTGGTTGACGCGGACTTGCGGTCGCCGGCGCTGCATCGGCTGTTTGGCATGCCGATGGAAGAGGGTTTGAGCGAAGTACTTCGCGCGGAGATTGATCTGGCGGACGCGATCAAGCCGACGAACAACCCGGGGCTTTATCTGCTAACCGCTGGCGTGTGCAGCGCCGAGGCAATTCACTCACTGGCCACGGATCAGCCGCAGGCAATCTTCGAGAAGCTACGGGACCAGTTCGATTTCGTGGTGATTGATGCCCCGCCGGCGCTGGGGATTTCCGACGCCCTGTCGATCGGCCAGTATGCCGACGGGGCCATTCTGACCGTGCTGCGGGATCACAGCGAGATTTACAAGGTCCACAAGGCGGTCGAGATGCTGCGACACATGGGCGTGCGGCTGGTGGGCGCCGTGGTGAATGGCGTACCGGTGAAGGCGGACCGTCGCGTGGTGCGGCTGCATCAATCGCAAATGCAGGCCATGCCGCGGCTGACGGCGGTTGAGGCGGAGAGCTGATCCCGCGGCTGCGGCTGTCAACGGACAGTTGAACGATAGAGGGGCGTCGAGTCGCTTTGGGGCGGCTCGACGCTTTTTTGTTGCGCCCGGGGAGGGCGAGCCCGGCGGCTATTTGACGTTCAGGAAGCCGATCGAATTCGCGTGTGCCATGCCCACGTCTGCGTGGGCATGGCACCCATTCCTTTAGATTTCTGAAACGTCAATAAATGGTGGGAACGGCGCGCGGGTTGCCCCATGTCGCCGTGATCGGCGAATTCATTGATTGCGGTTGCGACAGCATGTTTTATCACCTGGGGCGATTTGCGCACGATTGGCGGTGGTGGATCATCGCCGCGTGGCTCGTGGCGGCTGTTGGATTGCACTGGGCGGCGCCGCCGTTTCGGGACGTGGCGCGGGACAGCGACGTCGGCGAGCTGCCGAGCTGGACGACGACGGCCCGCGGGCTGAAGCTGAACGCCGAAGCGTTTCCTGATGACGTTTCCAACAGCCAGTTGGTGCTGGTGCTGGCCCGCGAGAATGAGGAGCTGACGCCGGCGGATCGCGCCTTGGGGCTGAAGCTGGCGCGGCAGCTCAAGCAGATTCCGAATCTGCCGCTCGTGGGCGAGGTGTGGACCGAGAAGACGCCGGTGATTGGGCAGATGCTGCGGAGCCCGGCGAATCGCGCGGTCGAGGTCGTCGCCCGGCTGAAGAGCGACTTCATGGCGGTCGGCAACGTGGGGATTGTCGAGCGCGTGACGGAGCTCGTCGAAGCCGCGCGGCAGGAAGCGCCCGAGGGATTGGAGATCGGCATCACCGGGTCGGCGGCGATTGGCGGCGACTTGCTCGCGGCGATGCGCGACAGCTTGCGAAACACCGAGTGGACGACGATCGCGGCGGTGGCGGTCGCACTCGCGCTGATTTACCGTTCGCCGTGGCTGGTGATCGTGCCGTTGGGCTCTATTGCGATTGCCACGCTGGCGTCGATTGATCTGCTCGCCCTGTTGGCGAAGTGGAGCCAGGTGCGCGGCGAAGGAGTGTGGCCGGAGTTTCGCGTGTACAGCACGACGCAGATTTTCATCATCGTGCTAATGTTCGGCGCCGGGACGGATTTTTGCTTGTTTCTGATCGCGCGGTACCGGGAGATGCGGGCCGAGGGTCGGCCGCAGCGCGAGGGGATTGTGGAATCGGTCCATCGCGTGGGGCACGCCCTGACGGCTAGCGCGGGAACGACGATCGCCGGGCTGTTGATGATGGTGTTCTCGCAGTTCGGAAAGTTCACGTATAGCGGGCCGGCGATTGCGATCAGTTTGGTGATCGCGCTATTAGTCTGCCTGACGCTGGCGCCGGCGCTGTTGGCGACGCCGATCGGGCGGCGCGTCATCGGGAAGAAAACCGCGGCGGGCAGCCGTTTCTGGTCGGCGATCGCGGATCGAGTGATCGCGCGGCCGGGTCTCATCCTGGCGATTTGTTTGCTCATTGCGGCGCCGCTGGCGTGGTATGGATACGACGCACCGGTGACGTATGACATCCTGAGCGAGCTGCCGCCAACCGCCGAAAGCGCCCGGGGGACGGAGCTGCTCTTGGAGCACTTGCCGCCGGGCGAAATTGGGCCGCTGACGGTGCTGGCGCGGCTGCCGCAGGAAGATTTCGCGAGCGACGACGGGCGGCGGAAGATCGCCGATTTAACGAATTTGCTGTTTCACGTCGAAGGCGTCGATAAAGTGCGGAGCCTGTACCGACCGACGGGCGAGCCGCCGGGCAAGATGAGCTTGACGAGCATCCGTGGATTGAGCGCTCTGGTGGCCGCGGGTTCCGAGCAGGCGGAGGAGGCGTATGTTTCCACTGCCCTCGGCGGGGAGGTGACGCGGCTGACGGTGGTGCTCGAGGATCGGCCGTTTGCGCCGGAGGCGGTGGCGACGCTGGACCGGATTGACGCGGCGCTCAGCAAGCTGCGCGACGAGCCGAATTCGGCGTGGAAGCAGGCCGAGTTTGCGATGCTCGGCGTGACGTCGGGCATCCGCGATTTGCAGCATGTGACGCAAGTCGATCGGCAGCGGATTGAGCTGCTGGTGACGGCCGCGGTATTCGTGGTGATTTTAATTTTGCTGCGGCGGCCACTGGTGTGTTTGTATCTGATCGGCACGGTGGTGCTGAATTTTTTCGTGACGCTGGGGATCGTCTATCTCGCCCTTAAAGCGATGCACGGGGCTGATTACCCGGGGCTGGATTGGAAGGCGCCGATTTTTTTGTTCGTGATCCTGGTAGCGGTGGGGCAGGACTACAACATCTTTCTCACGACGCGCATCTTCGAGGAGCAGGAGCGGCTGGGACCGCTGGAGGGAATCAAGCGCGGCATGGTGCAGACCGGCGGCATCATCACGAGTTGCGGCGTGATCATGGCGGCGACGTTTGGCTCGATGATGAGCGGGAGCTTGCCGGAGATGGCGGAGATGGGCGGGGCGCTGGCGCTGGGGATATTGGCGGATACGTTTTTGGTGCGGACGATTCTGGCGCCGGCGTTTTTGGCGCTGTTGGCGCGGGGGTCTTCTTCGACGCATATAAACATCGGCGTCGATTCTCGCCACGGTGCTTCGCGTGACCGCGAAGCAGCCCCGACCTAGCTAGGTCGGGGCTATTGAGACTTGAAGGACGTTCGCGTAGTCGGGACCGAATTCTTGTTCCAGGCGGTCGCGGATGAGGCCTTGGACGGCGCGGGCGTTGAAGGGGCGTTGGTGCGGCTCTTTTTCCAGGAGCTGCATCACGAGCGCCTCGAGCCACTCGGGGCACTCGACGCCTTGCTCGCGCAGGCCGTGCGGTGCGGCGTGCAGGTGCTGGTCCCAAATTTGCGCGAAGTTCTCGCCGGTGAAGGGCGGGCGGCCGGTGAGCATTTCGTACAGCACGCAGCCGAGCGAGTAGAGGTCGGCCTGGCCGGTGATCTGGCGGTCGGCGCAGATTTGCTCCGGCGACATGTAGGCGTACGTGCCGACGGCTTTGCCGGAGTCGGTGGCGTCGGGATCATGCGTGTCGCGGGCGATGCCGAAGTCGCCGAGGATGAGCCGGCCATCGGCGCCGAAGAACAGGTTGCTCGGCTTGAGGTCGCGATGGATGACGCCGTGATTGTGGGCGTGCTGCAGCGCCGAGGCGATTTGCGTGGCGTAGAAGGCGGCGAGCGGCCAGGGCAGGGGGCCTTGGCGGAGGCGGTCTTTCAGCGAGCCGTGGTCGAGCAGCTCCATTGCGAAAAAGTATTGGCCGTCGATGCGGCCGCCGCCGAAGTGGCGAACGATGTGCGGGTGCTGGAGCCGTTCCATGACGACGATCTCGCGCTGAAAGCGGGTCACCATCGCGGCGTCGTGGGCGATGTTCGGGTGGAGCACCTTCACGGCGACGGGGACGTCGATGTCGTCGGTTTCGGCGCGGTACACCGTGCCGACCGAGCCGACGCCCAGTGGTTCCTTCAGGCGGAAGGTGGCCGCGGTGGGGATGAATTTCAGCGGCGGCGGTTCGGACATGGAATCGCGGAGTGGGGAACGGAGTGGAAGGCCTGGCAGTAGGTCCCTTCTGCCGGAAGGGCCCTTCGCGGAAGGTGGCGAGTTTCTCTTGCGCGAGGTCCCGCTCGGCAAGCGGGACCTACTTCACGATAGCGGGAGGAGGCGGGGGGCCAAGGGTGCTTAGGGCGTTGGCAAACGGTGCTGGCAGGCTAGGCAAAACGGGGTGGGGGCGGTTTGCCGCACTGTGGCCTTTTGTGAAACACAAGCCTGTTGCTGGTGCGAGCTTAGGGCAAATCCGGCCGGTGGGGCAATTGTTGGCGCCGCCGTTGCGTTTGGTGCTGCTGCCTCCCCAGGGGGGAGGCAGTGCGTTAGGCGGACCCATTCTTTCTGCGAGAACAGCTCAGCGCACCTGATTCCAGGCGCGCGTTGGGCGGCAGCGCGACTGTTGTCGTTTGTCGCACCGGCAGATGCGGCCGTGGGAGCCCGCCGCGAGCGGCGGGGCTAAATCTCCGGCGGTTGGTTCGTCTAGGCGGCTTGGTTGAGCGGCTTTACCATGTGAGGCTTGCGCGCTGCTTGCCGGCGATCAATTCACTTACCTTCCCCTCCTCATGAGGAGGGAATTAAGGCGGAAACTCTTTTTTACTGTTTTTCGTGAGGAGCTAGGTCAGGACTATGGCTTACAAACTTGAATACATCTGGCTGGACGGCTACAAGCCCGAGCCCACGCTGCGCAGCAAGACGAAGATCGTCGAGAGCGAACCCAAGAAGGTCGAAGACTGCCCGGGCTGGAACTTCGACGGGTCCAGCACGCAACAAGCCGAAGGCCACTCCTCCGACTGCTTGCTGAAGCCGGTGCGGATGATCAAGGA
>JAICUM010000492.1 GCA_025935855.1 Pirellulales bacterium
AACCGGCGGGCGGGCGACTTCCGGCAACTCAGTCATCGGCGACAACACCGGCTCGCGCGGCGAGGTGTTAGTCGATGGCATCAATTCAACTTGGGCGATTACAGGCACGCTCTTAATTTCGGACCCGGGCGAGGCGACGGTCACCGTTTCCAGTGGCGGGTTGCTGAGCACCACCGGCGCCATCACCGTGGGCGCCGCGGGGGAACTGCTCCTTTCGGGCGGCCGAGTGCAAATTGCCGGCGGCCTCGGCCTCTCGAACCAGGGCCTGGTGCTGGGCGGCGGCCGCATTGCGGCGCCGGTGACGAACACCGCGGCCGGTGAAATCCGCACCCGCGCGACCGACGTGCTCGTGGTGAGCTCGCTTGCTAACAGCGGGCAGGTCGATTTGCAAGGCGGCGAGCTGGAAGTACTGGCCGCGGCCACGAACTCCGGCGACATCGACGCCTTTGGCAGCGTCATGCGCTTCGACGGCGGCCTCACGAACACTTCCGCGGGACAGATTTCGATCACCAGCGGCACAGTCGACATCTATGGCAACGTGACGAATAACGCAAGCGGCAAAATCGTCGTCGGCGATCGCGCGGAAGCGATCTTTCACGACGCGGTGACGAACAATGGCCAACTTGTCGTGCTGCCCGGCGGAAATGCCTTGATGCTCGAAAATCTTTCGCTCACGAGCGCCGCCTCGGTGGCGGTTCAACTCGCCGGCGATAATCCGGATACCGACTACGGCCAACTCGATGTCGGCGGCGCCGCGAATCTGGGGGGCGCGTTGAATGTGACGCTCGCCAATGGCTTCACGCCGCAAGCGGGCGATTCGTATCAACTGTTGACCGCCGGCGGCGGGCTGACTGGAACGTTTGCGAGCCAGTCGCTGCCGTCGCTCTCGGCGGGGCTTTCCTGGGACGTCGATTACTCGGCGACGAACGTCACGCTGTCGGTCATCGCGGGGCTGAGGGCCGATTTCAATCACGACGGCTTCGTAAACTCCGCTGACCTGGCAGTTTGGAAAACGGGCTTCGGCACGCCCAGCGGGGCCACGAGCGCCACGGGCGACGCCGACGGCGACGGCGACGTGGACGGCGCCGACTTTATCCTGTGGCAGCATGAGCTTGGCGCCGCCGCGAGCGCGCCAGCGGCCGCTTCGGTGCCCGAGCCCGCGGCGATCGGCTTGGCCATCGCGTCGGTTCTTGCGGCCGTGTGTTCGCGGCGCCGGCGGTAAATCGGTGCTGGCATGTCCTGTTTTGGCCGTGCGAAGCCGCTGTGACGGCACGCCCGGACTCGACACTTGGGCCGCGGCGGTTGGCTCGACGCGATTTTGGCAAAATATTTGCCGGCACTTCGCAATACACGCCGTCCGCTAGCGAAGTGCTTTCTTAACGGCCTAGGCGCCCTATGAGCGCTTCTGCCGAGCGGGCGTCTGTGTGCGCGCCGTTGGCCTTGCTTGTTATGCCTGAATTTCTGCCGTGCCTAGTGACTCCGGCCCTGCCGGGCGGATAATCGGGGCCACTGGCCGAACCATCAACCGTGTGAGGGGAAGAGCGTTATGAACCTGCGACGAATGACCCTGGCGGTCGCCTTGCTCGCCTCGTTGGCCGCGCTCCGGGCGCCAGCCGCCGAAAAGCTTGACATCAAGCGCGCCGTTCCGCCGGAATCCTATCTGGCAATCTACGCCAAGAACAATCCGGAACGCGACTACCAGCGCACCTACCTCAAAGAGGCGCTGCAGACGGCGCGCGACGAGCACATCGGCCGCCGCATCGTGGACATCATCACGAGCAAGGCGCCCAAGGACAAGCTCGACCAAGCGCGCGAGAAGTGGAACGAGGTAAAGGAAGCGCTGGAACCGATCAAAGGCAAGGCGATTCTGGACGCCAAGGAACTGGCATTCGCCGAGCTCATGGTCGCGCCGTTTAATCATTACGTGATCGCGGTGCGCGAGAAGTCGGCCGACAACGCGGCGGATTGCTTCAAGGCGACGAGCCGGATGTTCGACCTGGCCGTCAAATGGAGCGACGGCAAGCTCAGCGTCGAAGACGACGACGCGGGCGATGCGAAGATGAAGACCCTGCGGCTGCCGAAGAAGTCGCCGTATCATCCGACGATCGCGAAGCTTGGCGACATCGTGCTCTTCGCTTCCACGCCGAAGCTGGCCAAGTCATCCCTGGAACAACTTCAAGATAGCGACGCGGAGTCGAAATTCGAGGACAAACGGTTTGCCGAGGCGCTGGAGCATCTGCCGAAGCCGGAGGACACGCTGCTCATCTTCGATGGCGCCCAACTATGGAAAAGCATGGGCGAGATCGGCGACTTCATTCGCCACGAGAAGCCCGACGACAAAGACGCCGAGAAAGCGGCCAAGGTGATCGACGACGTGCTAAACGAAGTCGCGATCATCGATTACACCGTGAACGTCGAATACACCGAGGACGGCCAGAATCGAGGCGCCGTCTACGGCAAACTGGCGGACAATTACGACGACAAGGTGCTTGGCAAGGCGCTAACGCAGGGCAAGCCGTTCACGGATTGGGAAAAGTGGGTCCCGGCGGACGCCAAGTCCTATTCGCTCTGCACGGGGGTCAACCTGCACGTCATTTACGACGCGCTGTTGAATTACGTCCGCGACGAGTTCCCGAAGTCACACGAGGCGCTCGACCATTGGGCCGAGATTCAAGAGAAGGCGGGCGTGAACCTCGATGAGGACATTCTGCAGAATTTTAGCGGCGAGACCGTGTCGATCATGCTCCCCCCGGAAGGCGATAACGGCTCGAAGAACCCGCAACAGGTGATCGCGCTGAAGTGCAAGGACCCGGACAAGATCAAAGAGCTTCTGAACCGCGCGGTCGAGCACCTCAACAAGTTCCCGGCCGTTCAATCGCAGAACTTGTCGCTCGACGACGTCGACGACTTGGAAGGCTTCCAGGAAGTCCACGCCAATTTCTTCGCGATGGGCGGCGTCCAACCGGTGATCGGGTTCAAGGACGGCTGGATGATCATCGGCTCGACGAAGGGGGCCGCCAAGCGGTACGTGGACGTTCGCGACGGGAAGGCCGACAGCCTCGACGCGAAGAAGATCGCCAAGAAATTCGGCGTAAAGATCGACGGCGACGTGTACGCCGTGAGCTACACGGACGTGGGCGCCGGCATCCGGCAGTTCGCCGACGGCCTAGACTATGCCGGCCGGATGGCGCCACTATTCCTCAGCATGGCGAGCGCCAAGGGCGCCAAGGCGGAGGACATGAAGCCGATCAACGATGCGCTGAGCCTCTTGCCGAGCGTGGCGAAGGTGGTCCGCAAGTTTGACTTCCTCGAAGACCGGCTCAAGGTCACGTATGAGGGTCCCGAGGACAACACCTTTATGCAACAATCGGTGACGCTCATCCGCCAGCCTGGCGAGAAAGAGAACGCCAAGGACAAAGACAGCGACGGAAACAAGGCGAGCGAAGACAAATAGCGATCGCCCTTCGAACCAGTCACAATTAACCACCAATATCCCCCGGCCAGCGGCCGGGGGTTTTTTTATATAGCCGAGCCATCCTGGCTCGGCGCGCCTGTTCACGCGCTCTGCGCTCGCCAGATTGGGCTGCTGGCCAGAATGGCCGGGCTATCTGTGGCAGCAGAACTTTTGCTTGGCGAGGTCGGCGACGCCTTTGAGGTCGAGCTTTCCCGTGCCGAGCACGGGGATTTCCTCGACTTCCAAAAAGCTATCCGGCGCCGGAACCCAGAGGTTCGGCAGTCCAGCCTGCCGCAGGTGCTCGATCACCTCTTTCGGTGATTTGGCCATTTTCTGCGTGTGAACGACAACGAGACGTTCGCCCTTTTGCTC
>JAICUM010000031.1 GCA_025935855.1 Pirellulales bacterium
ACTGCAACGCCCGATCAGAAGAAACTGATCGCGGATCTGGAGAAGACGCTCACCGGCGCGACGCTTGTCGGTCACTACACCGTCAGCGGCGATCATCCCGAGCCGCCGACTGACGAGCGGTACGATCTCGGCGAGGTGAAACACCTCGACGGCGACCTGTGGTCAATCGAGGTCCGCATCCGCTATCGCGATCGCGACGTGAAGCTGCCAATCGTCGTGCCGATCCGCTGGGCCAAGGACACGCCGATGATTTGCGTGGACGACCTCCCGATTCCGACGCTCGGCACGTACACGGCCCGCGTCATGATCTACCGCGACCACTACGCCGGCTTCTGGACCGGCCACGGCCACGGCGGGCATTTGTATGGCGTCGTGAAGCACGACGAGAAGGACGAGAAAGAAAAGCAGAGCGATGAAAAGAAAAGCGGCGCGAGCAAGTAGATGGGTCGCCCAATAGCCCCGACCTAGCTAGGTCGGGGCTGTGGCGCATAGCGCGCTGCAAGCTTACTTCTTTCCCTTCTCGATCATCCCGATTAGTCGATCGCAGCATTCTTTCACGAACTCTGGATCCTCCGCCCCGAGGTCCTTTTCAACCACCTCGACCGTCTTTGGCAGGTACTCCTTCAGCGCCGCGAAAAATGCCTTGTCCCCCTCGGGATCGCGCAGCGGGCCGCCTTCGACGCCGTAGCGGCTCGTGCCGCGCAGCGGGATCATGAACACCGCGTTCCCCTTGGTGTGCTGCAGCCGCTTGCCGATTTCCTTGGCCACTTCAGTCAGCTCTTTTCCGTTGAGGCGCGGGGCGGCGATGATCGGGCTGTGGAACGTGATGATGTGGTCCTTGTACTTCTCCGGCGGCACATTCGGCTCGCTGAGGAACAGACCGATGTGCTCGGCGCCGCCGGGGGTGATGACCTGCGGCAGGCCGAGCTTGCCGGCCACGGTCAGCCGCTCCGGCCCGCCGGCGCGCAGGGCATGGTGCAGCTCGTCGGCGATCTCGCCCATCGCGTAGTCGAACACGCCCTTGATGAGCCCCTCCTTCATCATCTGCTCCATGGCCCGGCCGCCGGCCCCGACCGCGTGGAACAGGATGACTTCGTAGCCTTTGCTCTCCAGATAATCGACGGCGTACTCAGCGCCCTTGGTGAGCACGCCGAGATTCGTCATGCCGATGAGCGGCTTTTTGCCGGCCGCAAGCGCCTCGCGTTCCACTTGCGCCATCCCGGCAACGGCCGCGGCCGCATTGGCCAGTACCATGCGCATGAAAGGGTTGAGGCCGAGGATGTCGCTCACCGAGAACATCATGATGATGTCCTTGATGCCGACGAACGCCGAGGTGTCGCCGGCGGCGCAGGTCGAGACCATCAGCTTCGGCAAGCCATAGGGAAGCTGCTGCATGACGCGCGATGCCGCGGAGGTGCCCTGCGTGCCGCCCAGGCCAATGACGCCGTGCGCCTCGCCCTTGGCGACCATCTCGCCGAGCAGCTTCGCCGCGCCGGCGACCATCACCGGCCCGGCTTTCTCGCGCGAGGCGTCCTTGAGCAGGGCCGACAGCGGCGTGCCGCCGGCCTCGGCGATTTGCTCGCGCGTGATGTTGGCCTTCACCGTCGGCGCCCCGACGACGCCCATGTCCGCGAGCACGGCCCGGCAGCCATGCTTCTCAATCTGCTCCTTGAGAAAGGCCGTCTCGCGGCCCTTGGTATCCAACGTCGAAAGGACCACCACCGACTTAGCCATCGCTCGCCTCATTTAGCTTTTGACAAGTTCTCACCCAAGGACGCAACGCCGCCAAGAACACATAAAAAGTTTTTGCCGCGAATCTCGCGAATTCGCGCGAATCATGAATCGCAACAAAGACATTTTGAACAGGAGGGAACAGAGGAAACAGAGAAGAACACTGAAGCGACATATTCCCCCTCTGTTTCGTCTGTTCCCTCCTGTTGCTTCTTCTTTCCTATTCGCGAAGATTCGTGAGATTCGCGGCAAAAATCTCTTGCTCGTTATTTTGAATATCGTAGTGAAGCGAAGCGCTTGCCCGCTTCGAAGACTGCTTTTTCGATCGGCAGCCGCTCGGTTGAGCTGCCGGTCCAAATGCCTTCGCATGCCGCGTGGTCCAGCATGTACTGCGCTTCCTCGGGCGTTTCCATCGCGGCTCCGTGGGCGATGCGGATTAGCTCCGGCATGATCTTCTTCACCTTGTCGTGCACCACCTTCGTCCGCTCGGCCGTGCCTTCGATCGTCTCGCCGGAGTCGTAGCCTTTTCGCCCACCTTTGGTCGTTCCGGCGTGGTAGCAGAAGATGTCCGGCCGGGCCACTTCGATCATCTGCAAGCTGTCCTCCTCGGTGAAGGCCACGCCGATGGTGACCATGCCCAGCTCCTGCTTGGCGATCTTGAGCATCTCGATTTCGTTTTCGATCGTGATGCCGCACTTGCGGAGCACCTTGAAGATCTCGCTGTCGCGGTCGATGTAGCTGACCGACGGCCCGATGTTCGACACGCTCATCACGCCGATCGACTTGATCTGCTCGAGAAAGCCCCACATGTCACGCAAGGGGTCGTTCGCGTTGATGCACATGCAGACGAAGGCGTCGCCCTTCATCGCGGGGAGCACGTCCTCCTGCGTGTTGCGGAACACCTGCTCGTTGGCGTTCACGATCGGCCACAGCATGGCCATCGTCCCCATGCCGTTGGCCCGCAGCCGGGCGCCGTGGAAGGTGTTCACGCAGTCGGCGCCGGCTTCTTCCAACATGCGGGCGACCAGGCCGCTGGCGGCGCTGGAAATCAAAATCGGCGTGCGGCTCTCGACCTTCTTCTTGAGCTTGGCCAGAATCTTCTCACGAGTCGTGCGCGGAACAATCACAGCATCATCTCCCCCTCCCTTGAAGGGAGGGGCTAGGGGAGGGATTAGTAACAGCAATCCATTCCAGGGCCTCAAGCAGCCGCGGAAACCGGCTATCATATCAATTCCGCCAACAGCGCGAAACCGTCCCAATTCCGGCGAGAACAACCTCACGCCAATCGGAAGGAGAGAAAGGATTTTTTGCCGCGAATCACGCGAATCTTCGCGAATAAGAAAACAAGACCAACAGGAGGGAACAGAGGAAACAGAGATTGGATCAACGGTTTTTCTTTTCCTCTGTTCCCTTCTGTTCCAATCTTTCTTTGATGTCCTGTGATTCGCGAAGATTCGCGAGAATGGCGGCAAAACATCTTCGGCCTTCTTGGCGTTGTTTGCGCCTAAGCACCAAACGCTTTCCTCTTTCAATGCACAAAACAATTCCATGTCAAAACTGATTTGGTCACAGCCGTTCGCATTCTTGCTCGCGTGCCTTTTGTTGTTGGGCGCTCGCGATCTCCGCGCCGCCGAGCGGCCTAACTTCGTCTTTATCATCGCCGACGATATTGGCGGCGAGGATCTCGGCTGCTATGGCCATCCGACCATCAAGACGCCGAATCTCGATGCGCTTGCCGCCGAAGGCTGCACGTTCGACCGCGCGTATCTCACCACCAGCAGTTGCAGCCCCACGCGGTGCAGCATCATCACGGGCCGGTATCCGCACAACACCGGCGCGCCGGAACTGCACCTGCCGCTCCCTGCGGGGCAGTTCATGTTTCCGCAGGCGCTGCGTGAAGCCGGCTACTACACCGTGCTGGCCGGCAAGAACCACATGGGCGACGCGATCAAGCCAGCGTTCGACGAGGTCACGAACCCCGACGGCCCCGGCGGCGAGCGCCGCTGGGTCGAGCACCTCAAACGCCGGCCGCGCGACAAGCCGTTCTTCATGTGGTTCGCCTCGACTGACGCCCATCGCGAATGGAAACACACGGACCAGGACCGCACGTACCAACCCAGCGAAGTCGTCGTGCCGCCGTACCTGTTCGACGGCCCCGAAACGCGCCAGGACCTGGCCGATTACTACCACGAGATCACGCGGCTCGACCGCTTCGTCGGCGCGGTGCGCAAAGAGCTAGAGCGGCAGGGCGTCGCGGAGAACACCTACATCATCTTCTCGTCCGACAACGGCCGGCCGTTTCCGCGGTGCAAGACGCGGCTGTACGACAGCGGCGTGAAGGATGCCTTTATCGTGTGGCGGCCCGGGACGATCAAATCGGCGCGCACCGACTCAATGGTCAGCGTCATCGACATCGGTCCCACGGTGCTGGAGCTGGCCGGCGTGCCGATTGACTCGCGGGTGCAAGGCGTGAGCTTCGCTCCGATCCTCGCCGACCCACAGTCCAACACGCGCGACTACGCCTTCTCCGAGCACAACTGGCACGTTGGCAGGGCGCACGAACGCTCCGTCCGCCACGGCCACTGGCTTTACATCCGCAACAACCTGCCGGAGATTGCGAGCATCTGCCAGGAGTCCGGCCCCGTCTTCCCCGCGGCCAAGGAATTGTGGGCTGCCCACGGCGCCAGCAAGCTCAACGTCGACCAGCAGGACATCTTCCTCAAGCCGCGATCGCGCGAGGAGCTGTACGACGTGCAGCGCGATCCGCAGCAGCTTCACAACCTGGCCGGCGACCCGGCCGCCGCCGACACGCTCGCCGAGCTTCGCAAAGCGCTCGACCGCTGGACCGAAGAAACCGGCGACACGGTTCCGAAGAATCTCACGCCTACCGTGCCGCTTACCGGCCGGAAAGATCGGCGGGCGGATTTCCAGCGCGGCGAAATGCCGGGCGCCGCCCGCCAGGCCGCGGAGCTAACCGCCAAGGGCCCCGTCCGTAACGGCGACTTTTAGTCGCCGCGTCCCGTCGATTCGTGTGTGTGCCATGCCCACGTCCGCGTGGGCATGAGTCTATCAATAAACATGCCCACGTCGGCGGACCTCCGTGGGCATGGCACTCGTTCGTGATTGTCAGCTTAATCGACACGGCGGTTGAAAACCGCCGCTACGTGGTGGTTTAGAAGGCCCGCTCCGCTCCGACGAACACTCCGTGCAGGAAAAGGTTGCCGTTCGTCGAGAGGAACGCCACGTCGTTGATGCCGCGGATGTCCGCCGCATAAATCTGGTTCGTCGGCAAGGCCAGGCCTGTCACGCCGACCACGCGGTAGTTCGCCAAGAGCCGCCACTGCGACGGCAATTGGTAGGCGCCGCCGATCTGCAACTCGCCGATGAACGACGCGGCTTGCTTACTCGAGTTCACCAGCCACTGCTGGCCGTTGAACGTACCGTTGTTGATCGTGGCCGTCCCCGCCGAGCCGCCAATCCACGACGTGGCTGAGGCATCGTTGCAGTACACGCCCGCTTTAGCCGTCATGGTAAAGCTCAATGGGCTGGAAGTACGCCGCTCGGCCATCATGCCGATTTGCCCACCGTACAAGTTATTGTGGGCGTTCACCCGGTAGAAGATTTCTTCAGGCGCTCCCGTGAAGACGGCGTCGGTCGGGTCAGCCGCGAATTCAAAGCCTTCGTTGAAATTCAGATATCGGAAGCCGGCCAGCGTCCGCATCGCCCAGGGAGAGTTGCCGTTCATCGGCACGCCCCACAAGCGGTTCAGCTCAGCGTTGTTGATCTGCGAGTACCGTGTCAGTCGGTGCACGACGGCGTTGTTGGCTGAGCCGGAGGCCGTACCGCCGTTGTAATCCAACTGCGTGAAGTCCAGGATTGGATTGAGGTTGCCCGTTACCTGCGTGCCGTAGGTAGTCGTTGTCTGGCTGCTCGGGAACAACCCCCAGTAAATGCCTTCCCAGCCAGTTTGCGTGCAGCAGTTCCAACGCAAGAGGCCCACTTCCACACCCGGCAGGAAGTTGAACCTTGCGTCACGCGAATTGGTGTATTGGTTCGTCTCGATCGCGCTGTCGAACGAGAACGTGTGCCGGTTCGCATCGTCGCGGAAGAAGAGCAAGGCGCCAGCGCGTGCCTGCCAATAGGCCTGCGGTCCGCAGTTCATTGCCGCGGCACAGGTGTCCGAAAGGCCGCACTGCCCGGCGCATGAGCCGCCGCCCCACTGGCCGCAACCGCATCCACCGTCGCACGAGGTGTTCATCCCGTTGTACGCTGACCAGGGCGAGCCCGCCGCGGCATTTGGCTGATTCGCAGCCCCGTAAGGCGCCTGCTCCGTCGCCGGCATCGGCATGTTCGGCGCTTGATTGGGCGCCGGAACCGCCGGCGTCGGCTGACGCTCCGCCAGATACATGTGCGGCGCCTGAACCGCCGATGGCATCTGCGTGTAGCCTTGCGAATTGATCTGCGCCGGCGACTGCATGTAGCCTTGAGCAATCGACGACATCGGCGCTTGAGCGACCGCATTCATCTGGGGCGCCGATTGGCCGAACACTTGCGCCGCCGATTGGCTGTAGGCCGGCACGGCCGCTTGCGTCGTCATCGGCATGCCTTGCGGATAGCTCGGCGTCGCGGCTTGCGAGGCCACTTGCACCGGCGCCTGGCCGAACGCCTGCGTGTAGCCCTGCATCACCGGCGAGGCCTGCACGCGCGGCTGTTGAACGGTTTGCTGCGACGCCTGACCGTACGACACATTCGGCGTTTGGCCGAAGCCGACCGTCTGCGTCGGCACATAGCCGGGCGTTGTCGTCTGTGGATACGCCGCCGGCTGGGTGTAGCTCACCGCCGGCGTCGGCACATAGCCCTGCGGCGTTTGGGTGTAAATTTGCCCCGCCGCCTGTCCTCCGGCCGCCAGGGCGGCCAACAGCGAAACCACCGGGGCCGTCCCCCGCGCGGAAAAGAAACGAGCCATGTACGCTCCTCCCCTGAGCTGATGCGGCCGCGGGAATCCTTTCCCGCAACACCGTCAATGCATCTATCGTCCCGGACCGCCTGTGCAACCTGTGACGAACATGCCATGCTAGCGCGAGCTTTTTTCCGACACTAGCAACAGAACCCCTACCACCGGCAGCGTTTCACATTCCCGCAGGATGAACCGCTATCATGGGCGGCTTGAGCGTGATGCGTTCCCTCAAAGTCCGCTGAAAACCGAACCACGCTCCGCAAGAAAACCACTTTCCCCGCGCGCCTAGAAGGTGGGTGCACAGCACCCAGCCTACGAATCAATGGACCGACAACTAGCCGTCATCTTCGACGTCGATGGCGTTCTCACCGACTCCTACCAGGCCCACTTCCAAAGCTGGCGCCGGCTCTTCGCCGACATCCAGGCCGACTTCACCGAAGACCAATTCCGCGCGACCTTCGGCCGAACCAACCGGGACATCTTCGGCGAACTGTACGGCGGCCAGATGGACGACGAGGAAATGCGCCGCCTCGGCGATCGCAAGGAAGCGTACTACCGCGAGATCGTCGCGGAGACCTTCACGCCGCTCCTCGGCGCCGTCGACCTGATCGACGCCCTGCACGCCGCCGGCTTCAAACTCGCCGTCGGCTCGTCAGGACCGCCGGAGAACATCCAGCTCACGCTTGAAAAGCTCGGCCGCGCGAACAGCTTCTCGGCCAGGGTCACCAGTCGCGACGTCATCCGCGGCAAACCCGACCCGCAAGTGTTTTCGCTTGCCGCCGAGCGGCTTGGGCTTCCGCCGTCTCAATGCGCGGTGATCGAAGACGCCCCCCAAGGGGTCGAAGCCGCCAACCGCGCGGGCGCCACGAGCATCGCCGTTACAGGCACCACGACGCGCGAGAAACTGGCCCACGCGACGCTCGTTGTCGATAGCCTGACCGATCTAACTCCAGTCAAGATTATGGAATTGATCGCAAACGATTGCGATTAGATATCGTCGGGAGTGAGGGGTGCTTGGGCCACATGACGAACTCGAAGCACGACGACTTCGCGCTTGTGAATCGTAAACAAGACGCGGTGAGTTGGCCTGCGACCAAGTCCGTAGTTGAGCTGCCGCACGGTATAAGGCCAAAGGCCATCTTCAGGAGCGCGCGGGCTTCGCTCGGGATGCCGCTCAAGCTCGACAATGGCCTTCAAGATGCCTGTGTACCATCGAGCCGCCTGTTCTGCAGACCGATGTTCAGCCCACCAGTCGTGCTGCTCCATCAGGTCTCGCTCAGCAGGCCTTGAAACAAGGACTGTGTGCATTACATGTCCAGAGATATGCCGCGGGCCGCTCGGAATTCACGATCGAATTCTTTTATGGGGCGCACATCGCCCGTTTCCATGGCATCGATCCCCTCCTGAATGGCCGCGATCTCGCGGTCACGCCAATCGAGCGCCGACAGTGCGTGCCTCAGAACTTCTTCCATGCTGGCGTAGTGGCCACTAGAAAGTCGCAAGGCAAATTCGGTCTCAAGATCCGCCGGCAATTGGTAAGACATATCTTGACCTCCATAACTAGAGTATGTCCCTCAACCCATCTGTCAATTGAGCGATCAATCGATTTTCCGGCGTTATGCGGGCCACGATTTCAAGCGTCGTCCGCCCGCGCGAACCGACGCCAGCCGCGCATTGCCAGGTAAATCAATAGCCCCACTCCCACCGGCGATGTTCCAAACAATGTCAACCATTTCGCATACTCGACGCTGCTGTACAACATGAACCCGCACGTTGCGCAAAACACGAGCGGTGGCAGCGGATAGTACGGCACGCTGAATGGCCGCTCGCGGCCAGGATTCTTCCAACGCAAGACGAACAGGCCGATTCCCACTGCCAAGAAGAGCGCCCAAAAGACGGGCGCCGTCGCGGCGAGCAGCGTGGCGAATCCGCCGTAATAAGTCGCCCAGGGAACAGGCGATGCCCCAATGGCGCCAAGTGCCCAATCAATCGCCGCGCGTCCGCTCTCCGTGCCAACGCTAAACACCATCCCCAGCGTCACCGCGCTTTGCGCCACAATCGCGGCCCACGGCGAGCCGTCGCCCGGCTCGCGCTTTCCCAACCAGCGGAACAACCGATGATCGGCGCCGAACCGCGCGAACACGCGCGACCCGGCGAAGATCATCCCATTCATGGCCCCCAGCGCG
This sequence comes from Pirellulales bacterium, assembly GCA_025935855.1. Classification (GTDB taxonomy): domain Bacteria; phylum Planctomycetota; class Planctomycetia; order Pirellulales; family Lacipirellulaceae; genus Lacipirellula. The sequence continues at coordinate 8,875 of JAICUM010000031.1, forward strand.
CTGATCATTACCAACAGTGCCACCAGCTTGCCACTCATCGGCCCGACGGCAACCGCCAATGCATCGACCGCCGGCGTTTGTGACCGCCGCGCGCCTTTGAACCCAAGCGCCGACAAATACGCCGCGTTTACCGCCAGATAAATCGCTGTCACACCAGCCACGCCGCCCAACAGCGCCAGCGGCAGATTCCGCCGCCGGTTCCGCACCTCTCCCGCCACAAACGCCGCGTCGTTCCAACCCCCATACGCATACAACACAAAGACCATCGCCAATCCAAACGACCTGCTGCCAGACCCACTTGGCGTGTTAGCCGGCAGCGTCTCGCTGCCGCGCCCGGCAGCCCACAATCCCGCCGCCACCACTCCCACCAAGCCCAACACCTTCACCACCGTCAACACATTCTGCGTCCACGTGCCGAGCGACATTCCGCCCACATTCACCACCGCCACGAGCACGACCGCCGCCGCCGCCAACCACACCGTCGCCGTTTCCTTGAGCCCAAACAGCCGCACGCCGTAGTCGCCGAACGAGTACGCCATCGTCCCCACGCTGGCCGTCCACACCGCCACAAGCTGCGCCCAGCCAAACAGGAAGCCGGCCCAGCGGCCATACGCCTGCGTGAGATACTCGTAGTCGCCGCCGTTCCGGGCGTACGTCGTCGCCAGCTCCGCGTAGCACAGCGCGCCAACAAGCGACAAGAGGCCGCCAAGCGTCCACGCCCCTAGCGCCTGCCACGCGCTCGCGGAGTTCTCGAACACCTGCGGCGGCGCCCGAAAGATCGACGTTCCGACGACGATCCCCACGACCAGACACGCGGCGTCCCACAGGCCCAGCCGGCCTGGCTCGCTCACCGCCTTATCCACGTCACCGCTCGACACCCGTGCCCAATCCCCTGGCCCCAAAAACTACCGTAGAGAACCGCCCGCTCGCAGTGTATGACAATGATTACCAACCAAAGTTATCACCAACGCCATCCCCCGTTTAGCCGCGACCCGAAGGTCCTCCGAAGGGGAGCGCTTCGCCACCGTCTAGTTGACCATCCCATCCAGCCGCGGGCCAACGCCCCGCCGGAGCCCCGGTGAAAACCGACCCAATCCCGACGCCTGCCAAGCCCCAGCGGCTCCTCGCGCTGGACGCCTTCCGCGGCCTCACCATCCTCGCGATGATCCTGGTGAACAATCCCGGCTCGGAGCCCGTGTACGATCCGTTGGAACACGCCCCCTGGTTTGGGTGGACGCCCACCGATCTCATCTTCCCGTTCTTCCTGTTTATCGTCGGCACGGCGATGGCTTACTCGATGCGTAAGTACCGCGAAGGCGCCGCGATCGCGCCGGCCGTTTACTGGCGCATCGCCCGCCGCACGGTCACGCTCATCCTGCTCGGCTGGGGCACCGGCGTGTTTGTGAAATGCTGCAACTACTGGCTCGGCGACGCCACGACGATCGACCTCTCGACGCTTCGCTTCCCCGGCGTGCTGGTGCGCATCGCGCTGGTGTACCTCGCCTCGTCGCTCATTGTGCTGCACGTTCCCGTGCGCGGCCAGATCGTTATCGCCGCCGTGCTCTTGCTCGGCTACTGGGCGCTGCTGCGGTGGACGCCCAACCCGAACGAGTACAAGTCGAACCTGTCGCCGGAAGGCAATATCGTCCGCGTCGTCGATCGCGCGCTGATGAGCGATAGCCACCTCTACACGCAGGGTAAATCGGAAAAGACCGACCCCGAGGGCTTGCTTAGCAACCTGCCCGCCATCGCCACCACGCTGCTGGGCTACTGGACCGGCCTGTTGATTCAGCGCCGCGGCCCCAAGTGGTCCACCGTCGCGCTGCTCATCGCTTGCGGCTTAGCGGCTGCCGCGATCGGCCTCGCCTGGGACGAGTGGCTCCCGATCGGCAAGAAACTCTGGACGAGCAGCTTCGTCATGCTCACCGCCGGCCTGGCGATGATCGCGCTGGCCGCTTGTCTCGCCCTGTTCGACGTGACCGGCTGGCGCCGCCTGGCCCGGCCGTTGGAAATCGTCGGCGTCAATGCGATCTTCGTGTTCGTCGCCTCCGGCTGGGTCGGCGTGCTGCTCGGCAGAATCAAAGTCGACGGCCACTCGCTGCACCACTGGATTTTCTACCCCTACTCCCATCACCTCGCCGATCCGCGCATGGCGTCGCTCGGCTTCGCGCTGACCTACATCGCTTTTTGGTGGATCGTCCTCTGGCTCATGTCGCTGAAGAACTGGTCCATCCGCATTTAACCTCCTGAAGAATCAACATGAAAATCAAATCCCAGTTGCTTTTAATCGTTTTCGGCTTCGCCGCAGTCGCCGCTAACTGCGACGCCGAATTGCCACGTGAGCTGCGCGTCATCACCTACAACATCCACCACGGCGAAGGAACCGACGGCAAGATCGACCTGGAGCGCATCGCCAAGCTGCTGATGGCCGAGAAGCCCGACCTCGTCTCGCTGAACGAAGTGGACCAGGGGGTCGATCGCACCCACGGCATCGACACGCCCGCCGAGATGGCCCGCCTCACCGGCATGACGGCCGTCTTCGAAAAGAACATCGACTTCCAAGGCGGCAAATACGGCAATGCCATCCTCAGCCGGCTGCCGATCCGTCGGCACGAGAATCACAAACTCCCGTCGGACTACAAGGGCGAGCAGCGCGGCGTGCTGGAAGTCGAGCTCGGGGACGCCGACGAAAAAGAGCCGCTCCTGTTCTTCTCAACCCACCTCGATTACCGCCCCGGGGACCACGAACGCATGGCGTCCGTCCCGCGCATCGAAGAAATCCTCGCCGGTCGTAAGAACCCCGCCCTGATCGCCGGTGACCTGAACGCCAAGCCCGATAGCCGCGTGCTGGCCGCATTCGCCAAACACTGGAAAATCACCACCGACAAGCCGCTGCCGTCGTTCCCCTCGGATGAGCCCAACCGCCAGATCGACTACATCCTCGTCCGCCCCGCGGATCACTGGAAAGTGATCGAAACCCGCGTGATTGAGGAAAAAGTGGCGTCCGACCACCGGCCATTGCTAGCCGTTTTGGCACGTGCAGGCAACTAGCAAAATGCATTGGTCCTACCGTAATCGCGAGATAGTATTGGTATGCCGACAGTTTTCAGAAGCGGCCCGTATAGGTTCTTCTTTTACGCCGGCGATCAGGATGAGCCTTCCCATGTTCATGTGGAGCGAGACGACAACGAAGCGAAGTTTTGGTTAGATCCTGTCCGGCTTGCGAGGAGTTTCGGATTCTCGGCCGCCGAACTGAGATCGATCGAACGGCTTGTGAGGCAGAAGCAGCAACTACTCCTGGAGCGCTGGCATGCGTTCTTCCACGGCTGATACACATACGGCAACGGCTGCTGACGTGCGAGTGGACGACCAATCGTTAACCGTCGAGCTGTCCGACGGTCGGTCAGTCTCCGCGCCAATAGGCTGGTATCCTCGATTGGCACACGGCACTGCCGACGAGCGAAACCAATGGCGACTGATCGGCGGCGGCCTCGGAATCCACTGGGAGGCGCTCGACGAAGACATCAGCATCGAAAACTTACTTGCCGGCAAACCATCCGGCGAGAGCCAGGCATCTTTCAAGAAGTGGCTGCAAGCCCGCAATGCGAATCGCGGCACATAATCAGAACACCGGCTTAATGCCTTTCAGCCGCGCTTCCGTCTCGGCCATCAGCGCATCCTCTGCCGCTTCGTCGGCCGCCTCGTAAGTCACGCTGAAGCGAAGAAACGAGCCGGCATCGTCCCACGGCACCGTGCAGATCGATTGCTGCGTGATGAGGTACTGGCTGCACGCCTCCGCGCTTTCAAATTGCGGACCGCTAGCCAGGCCCATCGGCGCCGGCGTGTAGAGGAAATACGTGCCGCCGGGCATGTCGCATTGGAAGCCGCATCGCTTGAGCGTGGCGACCAGCTTTTCCAGCCGCCGCTTGTATTTCGTCCGAATGCGATGCGGGATCTCCGGATTATCCAGCCCCGCGATCGCCGCCTTTTGGATCGCCAGGAACTGCCCGCTGTCGCAGTTGTCTTTCGTCTCGGCGAACGCCCGCACGATGAGCGGATTGCCGCACAGCCAGCCGAGCCGCCAGCCGATCATGTCGAAGCCCTTGGACATCGAGTGCATCTCGACGCCCACGTCCTCCGCCCCGGGAATCGACAAAAAGCTATTCGGCGCCCGGTCGTACGAAAGCTGCGCGTGGGCCGCGTCCTGCAGCACGACGATTTCGTGCTTCTTGGCGAACGCCACCACGCGCTCGTAGTACTCCGGCGGCGCTGTCTTGCCGGTCGGGCTGTTGGGAAAACAGAGCACCAACAGCTTCGCTTTCGAGCGCACGTCGCCAGGAATGCTCTCCAAATCCGGCAGGAAATCCTTCTCCGGCAAGAGCGGCAGCTTGTACACCACACCGCCGTAGTAGCCGGTGTGCGTGCCCGCCACCGGGTAGCCCGGCACGGTCATGAGCGTGACGTCGCCCGGATTGATAAACGCTGCCGGCAGAATCGCGAGCCCCGATTTCGAGCCGATGCAGTGATTCACCTGCGTGGCCGGATCGAGCACCACGCCATACTCGCGCTGCATGAACCGGGCGACGGCTTCCTTGAATGCCGGCGCGCCGTTGTCGGCATACCCACGGTTCTCGGGCTTGTTGATTTCCTCGCACATCACCCGGCGAATACGCTCGTCGGCCACGCCGTCGTTCTCGCCGATGCCAAAGTCCAAGAGCTTCCGCTCCGGATGCTCGGCCAGGGCCTGCCGCTTGGCCCGCTTGATCTTCTCGAACTTGTAAATCGCGGTGCTTTTGCCGTACTGGGCGCCGCCGATGCGGTCGGCAAAGAGTTTTTGGAAGTAAGGGTCGGACATGGCAAGAATATGGCAAGTATGATGACGGCGAGGCGAAGGGCAGTATGCTTCCCCTCTGGGAAGCGATGGAAGTAAGTAAGGTTAGTGAACCCTTAGCTGCCGGACAACCGGCGAGGCGCGATGGCATTCATTGAAGCTCGCCGAACCACCCGAATTTGGATCATCCTGGCGCTGGCTGGCGTCGTGGTCCTGCTTCTGGTCGGGTGGATCCTCTACAGCGCGGGCTCGTTCGCGGGACGAATTGCCGCCATCCGCGCCGCGGGCGATCCGGCCTCGCTGGCTGAGTTGGCGCCGAAGCCCATTCCACCTGATGAAAACGCGGCGGCCATTCTGGCGTCGGTCGCGGGAAGAATCGACAGCTTCGGAAAGGACCACGGCAGGTTCTACAAATCGCCGATCGGCAAGGACTACGACCAGCGCATGGATGGCGAGCCGCTCACGGCCGAACAAGCCGCGGCGATCAAGTCGATTCTTAACAAGTATCAAGACCTGCATGCCGCAGTAGCGAAGGCGACGGCCTGCCCGCGGTACGCGTCGACGCTGGATTTTTCAAACTGGTCGCAATTTCAAACCGCGCACCTGGATGCCTTGCAAAATATCAGAACGGTGGCCCGCTTCCTCCGTTGGCAATCCGAAATCGCCATGAGCGAAGGCCGAACGTCTGACGCGGTCGAAAACGGAATTGAGCAACTGCGGCTGGCAAAGCTCTTCGAATCGGAACCGCTGTTAGTCAGCTGGCAGGTGACGTGCGCCCTTCGCGGCACGGCGGCGCCTAACCTGTACGATTCCCTAACTTCCGGCAAAATCTCCGAGTCGCTGCACGATGAATTGGATGCCGAACTAGTTCGACAAGACGACATGCACGGACTGGTCCGCGCCCTTATCGAGGAGCGGGCCTATTCAATCACGGCGTTGGACGAGCAATTGGGCCGCGCAGGACGGCTGGTCATCAACACGATCGGTTGGCGGGTGAAATCGATGCATAACGGCGTGATCGATTGGTACGACCAAGTGCTGCCGGTCATTGGTAAGCCCTGGTACGAGTTGCAGGCTGATCCGGTGGCGCGTGGAGTATTCAAGACTCCAACGGGCTTCGGCGTGCTCACCGATCTGCTCGTCCCAGCCGTGCAGGCAGCGTATGAATCAGCGAATCGCACCACGGCGATTATGCGCTCGCTGCGAATTTACAATGCCCTGCGCAATTATGCGGACAAGAATGGCCGCGACCCAAGCGGCCTAGCGGACCTTGGCCTTCCAGCCAGTGCGACGGTCGATCCGTTCACCGGCAAGCCGTTGATTCTCAAGCACACCGACGACGGCTGGATCGTGTATTCCGTCGGCCGCGACGGCCAAGACGACGGCGGCAGTTTGAAGGATCAAAAGGACTGCGGCGTCGGCCCGCCGAAAGCACGCTAGCGCAGGTGTAGTCATCTCGCTCCGCGAGATGATGATCGATTAGCGGCGAGTCAGCTTGTCCAGTGCTCGGCCGATGGCCGCGGCACCCTCCGCGGGTTCCTGGCAGGCGAAGCCTTCGCACACGTACAGGATCGGCTCGCTCGTGGGCGCCTTGCCGGCGAGCAGTTCGCCGAGCAGCGCGGGCGGCTTGGCTTGGTGATCCCCCAACGCCGCGGCCAGCACTTTGTTGGGAAGGTACCGCCGCTGAACCTCGCGAATCGCTGCGCCGGTCTGCTCGTTGCGCGAATCGCTGGCTAGCACCAGTTCGTAGGTCGGGCCGAGCTGCAGATCCAGCGCGATGAGCATTTGACCCATCGCCGTCGGCGCCTGCCGCATCAGACCCGCGGCGGCTTCGAGCGTGCTCTCCGCCGCGGCGGTGAACCGTCGCTCGCCGGTGAGTTTGCCGAGGCGTACCAGGGCGGTCGCGGCCAGCGCGCTGCCGCTGGGGACACTCGCGTCGGTGGCGTCCTTGTTGCGGGCAATTAGCTGCTCATGGTCGTCGGCGGTGTAGAAAAAGCCGCCGCCATCGTGGTCGGCGAAGTGCTCCAGCACAATGTCCAGCAGCCGGGCCGCTTCGCTTAGCCGCTCGCCGTCGAACGTCGCTTCGTACAGCGAAATGAGGCCGTTGGCGAGCGCTGCGTAGTCATCCAGATACGCGTCGAGCTTCGCTTGGCCATGCCGCCAGGTGTGAAGCAGTCGGCCGTCGCGGCGCTGCATATGTTCGTCAATGAAGTCGGCGGCGCGGGCGGCCGCGGCGGTGAACCGCTGCTCGCCCAGGGCGGCGCCGGCGCGAGACAGGGCGTCGATCATGAGGCCGTTCCAGGCGACGAGGACTTTGTCGTCCTTGCCCGGGTGGATGCGCTTTTCGCGGGCCGCGAAGAGTTTCTGCCGCGAAGAAGCAAGCTCCGCGGATAAGTCCTTCTCATCGCGGCCCAGGATGCGCGCGGCTTGGACGAGCGTCTTCGGGAGGTTCAGAATGTTGTGACCTTCGAAGTTCCCTGCGTCCGTCACGTCATACACGCGGGCGAACGTGGCGGCGTGCTCGGCGCCGAGAACTTCAGCCAATTCCGCGGGGGTCCAAACGTAGAACTTGCCCTCTTCGCCTTCACTGTCGGCGTCCTCGGTACTGTAGAAGCCACCGAGCGTATCGGTCATGTCTCGGAGGATGTAATCGATCGTTTCGCGCGTGACCCGCTCGTAGTTGGCGTCGCCGGTGGCCTGAAACGCCTCCGCGTACACGCCCGCCAAGAGCGCGTTGTCGTACAGCATCTTCTCGAAATGCGGCACGAGCCAGCGAGCGTCCACCGAGTACCGGGCAAAGCCGCCGCCGAGATGATCGTAAATGCCGCCGGCCGCCATGCGGTCGAGCGCCGTGCGGACCATTTCCAGCGAATGAGCGTGCCCAGTGCGATGCCAGTCGCGAAGAAGCAAGCTGAGGTCCATCGGGTGGGGAAACTTCGGCGCCCGGCCGAAGCCGCCCCACGTGGGGTCAAACGCGCGGCCAAGCTGATTCACCGCGCTTTCGATGAGGTCGCGCGACAACTCGCCGCGGGCGATCGCCTGGCCGGCCTTGTTCAACTCGGCGACGAGCTGCCCTGCCATTTCCTGAACCTGGTCGCGGCGTTTTTCCCACGCCTCGTGCACGGCCCGCAGCACCTCGTCGAACCCCGGCATCCCGCCGCGGCCGGTCGGCGGGAAATAGGTGCCGGCATAAAACGGCTCCAGCTCCGGCGTGAGGAACACCGACATCGGCCAGCCGCCGTGGCCGGTCATCATCTGCGTGGCGTTCATGTAAATCTGATCGAGATCCGGCCGCTCCTCCCGATCGACCTTGATCGCGACAAACCGCTCGTTGATGAGCTGCGCGATGTGCTCGTTCTCAAAACTCTCGTGCTCCATCACATGGCACCAGTGACAAGCCGAGTAGCCGATGGACAGAAAAATCGGCCGCTGCTCGTTGCGAGCGCGTTCGAGCGCCTCGGCCCCCCAAGGATGCCAATCGAACGGGGTTAGGTGGTGGATGAGCATGTACGGGGGACAATAGTTGGGGAGTTTGG
>JAICUM010000337.1 GCA_025935855.1 Pirellulales bacterium
GCCGCGCCGAGGTAGCGGCGGTTTTTAACCGCCGTTCATTTGCCGTACGACCCGGCGCCGATCGTTCTTTTCACGGCGGTTGAAAACCGCCGCTACGAGGAGCGCTTCCGGCGGAAGGCGGCCAGCGCGGTGAGCGCCAGGAGGCACGCACTTGGCTCGGGCACGGCGCCGGCGGCGGGCACGACCGGGAAGTGACTGCCGTTCTGCTGCTGCCAGATCGCGAAGTCGGCGCCGTCTACCTTTCCGTCGCCGTTGGCGTCGCCGTCGGCGGCGGTGGCGGGCATCATGCCGAGGTGGGTCTGCCAGACAGCCAGGTCAGCCGCGTTCACCATGCCGTCGCCATTGAAGTCCGAGGCGAAGATCGGCGAGGCGGTCGTGCCAAAGTTCAAGAACACACTCGTGGGCGTGTAGGTGACATTCCAAAACCCGCCGGGGCCGGCCGTGCCGAGCAGCGTCGAGAACACGCCCGTGCGGCTGGCCGCGTCGAGAATCTCAAACGAGTCGCCGATCTGCGGCGTGTAGCCGCTGCCCAGCGCGATGTTGAGCGTGCCGCCCACATTGGCGTCGCCCGTCACGGCGAGCTGGCTGAACGTGTTGCCAAGCGTCACGTCGAGCCCGCCGAGGCTCACGCTGCCGAGGATCTGCGACTTGCTCGGCTCGAGCGTGAGCGCCTGAATCGGAATGGGGATGTTCGAGGTGACTTCGACGATCGTGTTGTCGAGCTTCATTCTGCCGGCGCCGGCCAGCGGAAGCAGGTCGTCCTTGAAGCGAAAGATCGCGTCCTTGCCGAAAATCAGGCCGTCGTTCGTCACAGGGGCTTGGAACTCCATTTCGCCGCCGATCGATTCAATGATGCCGGTGGTCGTGTTGGTCACCGGCCCGCGGAAGAGCAGTTGCTCGCGCTCGTTGGCGACGGAGGCGGCGTTGCGGATATCGCCGTTGTTGGTGAGCAGGGTGGGCACGTCCACCGTGCCGGCGCCGCGCAGCACGCCGAAGTTTTCCAAGTTGGGCGTGACGATCATGCCGCCGGACATGTTCACGAAGCCGGTCCGGCCCACCCTCGTGCCGATGAAGCCGCCTTGCGTCGGATCCTTTCCGTCGGCGCGGACGAGGCCTTGGGCGCCGATTTCGAGCTGGCCGCCTGAATTGCCGTCTTCGCTGCCGACGTGAAGATTGCCGAGAATCTGAAGCTGAGAATTGGCTCCGGTGACCGTGACCTGGCCGGACGCCTCCGGACCGCTGATGGCGGAACCTTCGCCGCCGACAAACACGTCCCGTTCAACGCGGACAATGCCCTGATTGCTGACGCTCAGCACGCCGTGCCCTTCGCGGCCGACATACAGGCGGCCGTCCAGCCCGTCGTCAGTGAAGGTGCTGCTGGGATTCGAGCTTTGGACCAGGCCGATGGTCCAGCGGCTGGCCTGGCCATCGACCAGAACGTAGCCGTCGCCGAACTGTTGTTCACCGTTCCTCGTTCCGACCACCGTGCCGATGGAGGCGGTGGCGCGGGTGACGAACCGCCCGCCGTTGGTCACATCGACGCGGCCGAAGCCATCGTGCCCGATCGAGGCGTTGCCCGAGAGGAGCAGCGATGCGAAGCCGTCCACCAGGCCGAAGCCCTGCGAGCCGGAGTAGCGGCCGAACCAGAGGTCGTAGCCGCTATCGTTGTTGGGAGTGCCGTTGGTGGGAAGTTGCGTGCCTGCGCTGGAGATGACGCGGGCGCCGGCCTGGACTTGCAGGATGCCTTGCCCTTCGCTGCCGACGGTCAAGGAGTTTTTCACGCTCCACTCCGAATTGAGCTCGACAATGGTGGCTTGGCCGAGGCCGAAGATGTTGCCGCCAATGACGCCGTCGTCGGAAATGAGCGGATCGGTGTCCGTAGGGATGTCGATGACGAGCGTGCCGGTCGCGGTACCGCCGATTTGCTGGTCAGTGCCGCCGACGATAATTGTGCCGGTGACGGTCCCGCCGAACTGATTGGCCGAACCCAAGGTGACGGGCGTCACATCGCCTGACGGCCGGACGTCAGCGCGAAGTGGCGGCGCGATCAGCGCCAGAAGGGAGAGCGCCGCCAGCGTCGCCACGGCTTGGACCGCCGCGCGACGGGTAATAATCGACCTGCCTGTCATGAATGCCTCTTCAATTCTCGCGGCGGACGGCAATCGCCCGACCGGCCCCCTAAAGCCCCGGAAGCTTTATTTTCTGTAGGAATGCCCGGTAATGCAAATGATTTGTCACCTCGGCGACGGCTTCCCTCCGTCGGTGTTGGCGGGGGGGCGCCGCGATAAACGCGTCAAACCGCACCGCCTGCATACGGCGGTTGAAAATGCGCCACTGCGGGTTTTGAGTTTTGGCTTTTTGGATTGTGGTTGGCGGTAGGGGTCCCACTTTTCGTGATCAAAATTCGAGTGGCTCTTGACGTAGTTGCTCGGGAAAAATGCGGTTTGGCGGGTTCAAAACACTCCTTGGGAGGGGTGAGTTTTGGCTTTTTTGAAAATCGATCAAAAAGCCAAAACCCTAGTTTCAACGGCAGTCGTGACGACACAACCGTTGGGCTGGCAGTCGCAAGAAGTTTTCGGTAAATGGTCTTTTGTACACTATGGCGCGGCTAAAATCAATTGGGCTCTCCGCAGGGGGGGAGGCTTACTGGATGCGGCGTTTCAGGCGGATGGTGTTTTCGACGTTCAGGTCGGAGCCGGGCTCGAAGCCGGCGGGCATCGAGCGGTCGATGATGTAAAAGCCGCGGAGGCGGCGATTGTCGCCCGTGTCGAGGCCGGCCTCGCGGCCGAGCTGGTAGCCGTCCGGGTACACGCGATTGTACATGGCCTGGCTGCCGTAATTCGCCTGCTGAGCGTCGGCCCACGCTGGGACTTGCTCGACTTCGAAGAACCCGATCGTCACCCACACGGCATACACGTTCGAGCGCGTCGTGGTGAGATTATCGAGCCGAATCATCGGTCCGTAGCGGAAGGACGCGCTGCGCAACGAATCATCGAATGGCGCGTTGGTCGTAGCGGCGAAGGTCGGATCTAGATTGGAACTCGCGGGGGTGCCAACTCCCCGGGGCCCAGACTGCGCGGCGGCGCCGCCGACGCTGCGGAAGTGAGTGCAATCCGCTCCCGTGCGCATCTGGTTGGCCAGCGGCACCAGGTCGCCGGCATCTGGCGAGCGGAAGGGATTGGCGAAGAAAGTGGGAAGCGTTGAGTTCATCATCAACGGATCCTGATTCGGCGTGGGGTAACCCTGGCGAGCGTCGAGGAACGACTTGCCATTTGTCACCGCCGTGTTCCACGTCGGGCCTGGGTGAACCGGCTGGCCGACGCTAGGATTGGTCGGGCCGTGAAACAGGCCCGCGTACACGTCCGGCGCCGAGATCGTGTTCAGATTCACACGGCCCGGATCGCGGAATTCGGAAATCGAGTTGAACGGCGGTTCCCGATTCAGGCGCGGGTCGTACGGCGCCGTGTTCAGCGTCGCATTCAAGGCGCTGCCAAAGCCGGGCGCGTTGGCGCCATTGTTCGTCGGATTGAGCCAAGTGCTAGTTCCGGTAAACAACGACGGCGTATGGATGTATTCAAAGATCCGATAGAGCGCGCTGGGGACCTGTCGATTGGGCTGCGCCGGAGCTGAGGCCGGCCGCTCGTAAAAGAAGTTCTCCAGGTACGTGAACGCCGGTTGCTGATCCTGCGTCGGCTGCGGCTTGATGAACTCCGAAACCAGTTGCGTCTGGTAGCTGGAGGGATGCGGCTTGTTGCCGGTGACCGGCTCGGCGGTGAAGAACTGCTTCAAGAGCTGCGAGGAACGCGTTCTCGGCACCATGAGCAACTCTTTAGCGCTCAAGTACGGCCGATTGTTCCAGGCCAGCCACGAGAACGGCGCCCGCGGCACGACCTGCCGCTGCTCACCGGTGCGCTGCGGATTATCGAACGGCCGGTTCATGTAGCCGAGGGTGCAGAACGGCACGCGGTTGAACCAGAAGTCGCCGCTGTCGGCGAGCGACATCTGGCGGATGTTCGCCATGCCGGCGTAGAACGGATTCTTCGGCGTGGCCAAGAGCGGGATTTTCAGCTTGGACGGCCGGCTGCGCATGCCCGAGGGAAGCTCCTCGGTCCAGATGCTAGGCGGCTGGCTGGGGAAGGCGACTTGCGGGTCCTTGTTCGTGTACTGGTTCAGCTGCGTGTACCCGCGCTCGTGGCTGGTGAACTGCGTGCCGGCCTTGTTCGAGTCGTAGTCGTTTTCTTCAAGGCCCTTGGAATCGCCGCGGCTGTTGAAGACGGTGAGATTGGCCGAAGTATTGTCGACCGTTAGGTACGGGTTCACCGGGCGCGTGGCGTCGTGGCCTTGCTTGCCAGGCTCGGGGTTGTACGGCAGCCGCGGATTGGCCAGCCGCTGCAGGTAGATGAATGAGTACGACGCGCCGGGATCGGTCGGCGTGCCGCCATTGGCGCCGGTGTTCGAGTCGCGGAGCTGGCAGAGAACCGGATCAACGGCGCTGACCCGCGACGTTCCATTGGGCTTGGTAAGGTACGTCGGCCAGTTCCGCGGGCTCCCGAACTGGTTGCTCAGCGCCGACTCGCCGCCAATGGGGCCGTCCAGCGGCACGTCGATTCCCAGCACTGTCTTGTCCGCGCTGTCGTACTCGTCTTTGTCTGGGTTCCAGATCGAGCCGCGGAACTTGTCTGGATAACCGATGGCCGGCTCCGAAAGCGTTAATCGCCTCGGCAAGTTCTTACTTCCATCATAAACTTGGTCAATGATCGCCACGTCGGCGACGCAATTGCTGTTGTCACCGGGGAACGCTCGGTCGCCAATCGCCGGGTTTGCTCCTTGACCCTGGATGATGGACGCCTCGGTCGGCGCCATCGTACGGTACATGTTGTTGACGGTGATGTCAGAGATCGCCGATTGAGGCGCGTCCTGGCTACCGGCGGTGTGCGTGGCGTCTAGCAAGGAGACCGCGTGCATGGGGTTCTGGCCTGTCAGATTGAGACCCCTGGTAACTAGCTGAACGGCGCGAACCTTATTGCGATTGGCGGTCGCCGGATTGCGGGCGCCTTTGCGGTCGCCGAGCTGCGACTCGTAGACGCCGTTTCCTTTGCTGTCGCCGGAGCCGATGACCATATAGCGGCCAGGCCTGACCGGTGGGATAGGATTCAGCCCCAACCGTGGATTGTTCGGGTTGCAATTGTTGAAGAAGGCAACCCCGTCATCCGCGAACTGCGGATCACGACCGATGAAGTAGACCGAACGATCCATAAGCGGCGGGAAGTTCTTTTGCTTTTTGATCTGATCGGTGTCGTCTGGGTCCCAGAGGTAGGCCTGATCCTCGGCGGCAGTGCCCCGCTTGTAAATCGCTAGCCGCCAGACAGGCGAGGGCAGAATGTTTTGGTTGTTTAGATTCCATGGTTGGGAAACAGCAGCGAGATCGACGCCTTGATCGACAATGCTTTGCCTCGTCGCGTTTAGGCGGTGCAATCCGCTGCTAGGATACGC
>JAICUM010000290.1 GCA_025935855.1 Pirellulales bacterium
ACGACGCCGGCAAAATCGACGAGCTCACTTACGAGCGCGAGTTCGGCTATAGCGACGCGGGGCAGCTCATCGGCCACGTCGTCATGGTCCTCAGCACGCTCGAAGACAAAGTCGCGGAGTCCGAGCGGCTGGCCGGCGACAAATTTCCCGAAGAGCTGATGTTGCGGCTGAAGCACATGATTGTCAGCCATCACGGCGAGTATGAGTACGGCAGCTCGAAGCTGCCAATGACGCTCGAGGCGCTGGCGCTGCATCACCTCGACAATCTCGACGCGAAGCTGGCGAGCTTTACGCAGCTCATGAAGGACTGCCCGAACGTGGACAGCCCGTGGACGCAGTATTTCACACAGATTGGGCGGAAGCTGTATAAAGGCGCCCAGTGAGGCTGGGCGTTTCGTGGGCGCGGTTTTGCCGCGAATCGCGCGAATTGTCGCGAATCGCAGAATTGATTTCACGACGAATCGCGTGTTTCGCGGACCTCCACTACTTCAATTCTTGCCATGGCCGATCATCGCGATGAAATTCTGGCTCTCGTCAACGGTGCTGGCTATCGGCCGGTGAAGCCGAAGGGGATTGCAAAGAAGCTGGGGCTGTCGGGGGATGCTTCGGAGAGCATTCGGAAGACCGTTAAGCGGATGGTGAAGGAGGGGTTGCTCGTTTATGGGGAGAACCATCTCGTTTATCCGAACACCAGCGCCGGCAGCCAGGAATCTACGGCCGGAGGTCAGGTAAACTCGCACAAAGCAAGTCGTAATCCTGAACACATCGTCGGCACGTTTCGGCGGATGGACGCCGGGTTTGGCTTCGTCCGCCCGGAGGGGACGCGGGCCAGCGAAGGCCGCGACGCCGACATCTTTATCCCGGCCAATTCCGCCGGCGATGCGGCCAGCGGCGACACGGTGAGCGTGAAGCTCAGCACGCGCGTCGGCCGCGGCGGGAAGTTTGAAGGCCGGGTGATCGACGTCGTCTCGCGGGCCACCAACCGGTTCGTCGGCACGTATTTCGAGCAGGCCGGCATGGGAATGGTGCAGATCGACGGCAAGGTGTTCTCGCAGCCGGTGTACGTCGGCGATCCCGGCGCCAAGGGCGTGCAGCCGGACGACAAGGTCGTCATCGAGATGGCCCGTTTCCCGTCGCACGCGCGCGACGGCGAAGGGGTGATCGTCGAAGTCCTCGGCGGGCGCGGGCTGCCGGGCGTGGACACGCTGTCGATCATCCATGAGTTTGCGCTGCCGGGGCCATTTGCTGAAGACGCCCTGGAGGATGCCCGGCTGCAGGCCGAGAAGTTCGACGAATCGATCGGCACCGCGTCGTCAGGGCTGCACCGGCAGGACCTCACCCGCGAGACGATCATTACGATTGACCCGGTGACGGCGCGTGATTTTGACGACGCGATTTCGCTGGAGCGGCAAGACAATGGGCATTGGCTCCTGGGCGTTCATATTGCGGACGTGTCGCACTTCGTGCAGCCGAAGACGGCGCTGGATCGCGAGGCGAAGGACCGGGCGACGAGCGTGTATCTGCCGGATCGTGTCATTCCGATGTTGCCGGAGGTGATCTCCAACAACCTGGCGAGCCTGCAGCCGCACCGCGTTCGCTATGCGATCACGGCGCGGATGGAGTTCACTGAGGACGGCATTCGCGTGGCGAGCGACGTGTTCAAGAGTGCGATCAAGAGCCGGCGGCGGTTTACGTATGAGGAAGTGGATGAGTATTTGCTGGCTCGGCGGTTGGTGGAGCGCGGCGAGCAAGGTGCGGAAAAACTTGAGGGTGATGGGGATGCGCGACGAGTTTTAACCGAGCCCGACTTCGAGTCTGAGCACAACGTGCTGCCGAAAGACGATCGTGGATTGCGCGAGGGATGGAAAGCTAGTGCGCGCGCTAACCCACTCCCCAGCCCTCCCCCCAAGGGGGAGGGAGCCGGAGGGAATAGTCAAAAAAGTGTGTTTGATGATCTGAAGCCGGAAGTCGATGCGCTGCTTGAGCGGATGTTCACGCTGGCGATGACGCTACGAGCCCGGCGGTTTCGCCGTGGGGCCTTGGAGTTGAACCGGCCGGAGTTGGAAATCGATCTCGACGCCGACGGCCGTGTTGTCGGAGCGCACCTGGAAATAAACACCGAGAGCCACCAGATCATCGAAGAGTTCATGCTCGCTGCGAACGAGGCGGTAGCCGAGAAGCTGCGCGACGCGGGGCTTATTTTCTTACGCCGCGTGCATGGCGCGCCAGATCCGCGCAAGCTGAAGGCGCTCACGGCGTTCGTCGGCGAGCTCGGCATTAAGACCGAAAGCCTCGAAAGTCGCTTCGCGCTGCAAAAGCTGCTGAAGGACATTGAGGGCGATCCGCGTGAGCACGCCATCAATTACGCCACGCTCCGCTCCATGCAACGGGCCGTGTATAGTCCGGAGGAAGAGGGTCACTACGCGCTGGCCAGTGACTGCTACTGCCATTTCACGTCGCCGATCCGCCGGTACCCGGACCTTACCGTCCACAGGCTGTTCGACGACCTGGCCCAAGGCAAGCCGCCGCAGCAGAGCATGGAACAAATACTCATTCTGGGCGACCATTGCAGTGATCGCGAACAGCGGGCGACCGAAGCCGAGCGCGAGCTGAACAAGGTGAAGCTGCTCAACTACCTCGCTGACAAGATCGGGCTGGAGATGAATGGCTACATCACCGGCGTGGAAAGCTTTGGCCTGTTCGTCACCGGCTCGGACATTCCTGCCGAGGGATTCATTCCGCTCGCCGGACTGACGGACGATTACTACCGGTACGACCGCGCGGGGCACGTGATCCACGGACTGCGAAGCGGAAACTCCTTCCGGCTCGGCGACGCCGTGCGGATTGCCGTGGCGGCCGTGGACGTCGATCGCCGCGAGCTGGATTTCCGCTTGCTCGGTCGCGCTGGCAAAACGCACGCGGAGACGCCGCACCGCCGCTCGCCGCGACACGGGCCGAAGAAACCCGGCAAGAAAAAAGGCCCTCGCAAGGGCGGCAAGAAGCGCCGCCGCTAGCGCTTGTAGGTCCCGCTTACCGAGCGGGACCTTAGCGGTGGAACAATTGCGAGTGCTCAAGAGGTCCCTTCCGGCAAAAGGGACCTACGAGCGCCCCTGGCGGTCCCCTGTCCCGCCCGTAGAATACGGCGACCGCGAGAGTTGCCGGCTTTCTGAACGAATTTGCCATGGACGACGGAACTGAACTTCTTCGCACGCCGCTGCACGGCTGGCACGTTGCTCATGGCGCGCGCATGGTCGATTTCGCCGGCTGGTCGATGCCGGTGCAATATCACTCGATCGTTGAAGAACACCTGGCCACGCGCCGCGCGGTCGGGATGTTCGACATCTCGCACATGGGCCGGTTGATCATCGACGGCCCCGACGCCGGGCAGTTCCTCGGCTCGCTGCTCACGCGGCGGATCGACGACATGACGCCCGGACAGGTGCGCTACTCGCTGGTGTGCAATGAAGCCGGCGGAGTGCTGGATGACGTGCTGGTCTATCAGATCCAATTGCCGGAAGGCGGACTGTCGGGCTTCGGGCTGGTGGTAAACGCCAGCAACCGGACGAAGATTGTGAGTTGGCTGAATGAGCATCGCGGCGGCCTGAACGTCGGCATCGACGACAAGACGGCCGAGTACGCGATGATCGCCGTGCAGGGGCCGCGGGCGATCGAGGTGCTTGACGCGGTGAGCGACTACGAGCTGACGTCGCTGCGCTATTATCATGGCGTGATGACGCGCGTGGTTTCGTTTCGAGCGTTCGTCAGCCGTACGGGGTACACCGGGGAGGATGGCTGCGAGATCATTTGCGACGCGGCGGACGCCGCCATCATCTGGGCCCGAATTATGGAGCGCGCCCAAGAAGCCGGCGGCGGCCCCGTGGGCTTGGCGGCCCGGGACACGCTGCGGCTGGAAGCCGGCATGCCGCTGTATGGGCACGAGCTTTCCGAGCAGATCAATCCGGTGCAAGCCGGGCTGAGCTTCGCGGTGAATCTGCGTGGACGGGAATTTGTCGGCCGCGAGGCGCTCGTGGCGGCGCAGGCCGACGACCAGCAACCGGTGCGCGTGGGCTTGCAACTCGACGGCAAGCGCCCGGCCCGCGAGGGATCGGTGATTCTGCAAGCGGATAAACCGGTGGGCGCCGTCACCAGCGGCACGTTCTCGCCAACGTTCGAGCGGCCGATCGCCATGGGTTACGTGAAGCCGACCGCGGCCTCGCCCGGAACGCCGTTGGCTGTGGACATCCGCGGCCAGCACCACGCCGCCCGGGTGGTGCCGATGCCGTTTTACCAACGTGGGAAATGAGACATAAACAATCGGGAGACTGTGACGTGAAACCCGAAGAATTGCTGTTTGCCAAAACGCATGAGTGGGTCTCGATCGCCGAGCAAGGCGGGGCGAAGGTGGCCACCGTCGGCATCTCGGCGTTTGCCGTCGAGGCGCTCACCGACCTGGTGTTCATCGAGCTGCCGAAAGTCGGCTCCCAGGTGAAGCCGGAACAGCCGTTTTGCGAAGTGGAATCAGTGAAGGCCGTGAGCGACGTGTACGCGCCGGTGGCCGGCGAGGTGATCGAGGTGAACAAGTCCCTCCCGGATCACTTGGAAACGCTCAGCAGCGATCCCTTCGGAGAAGGCTGGATCGCGAAGATCAAAATCAGCGACGAATCGAATCTCGCGAAGCTGATGGACTACAAGGCGTATCAGAAACAATGTGAAGAGGAAGGACATTGAGAAATTACGAATTTGCGAATGACGAATGACGAATGACCAAGCGAACGTCTCTTTCATTCGTCATTCGTCATTCCGGTTTCGTCATTCATTCCCATGCCGTACATCTACAACACGCCCGAAGATCAGCAGGAGATGCTTCAGGCGATCGGCGCTCGGTCGCTCGACGACTTGTTCGCACCGATTCCGGAGGAGTTGCAGCTCAAGCGGCCGCTCGACTTGCCGCCGGCAATGTCGGAGCTGGAGCTTGACCAGCATCTGCGGCAACTGGCCGCAATGAATCAGCATGCCGGGCAGCTTGTGTGCTTCCTGGGCGGCGGCAGCTATGACCATTTCGTGCCGGCGGTGTGCGATGCGATCGGCTCGCGGAGCGAGTTTTACACTTCCTATACGCCGTATCAGGCCGAGGCGAGCCAGGGCAACTTGCAGGCGATGTTCGAGTATCAGTCGCTCATCACGCGGCTGACGGGCATGGACGTGGCCAACTCCAGCCTGTACGACGGCGCGAGCGCCACGGCCGAGGCGGTGCTGATGGCACTGCACGCCGGAGGGTCGCGGAACAAGATCATCGCCCCGGCAAACGTGCATCCCGAGTATCGGCAGACCATCGCCACCTACCTGGCGAATCTTGACGTCGAGCTCGTCACGCTGGATTGCCCGGCCGGGGTGATCGACGCGGACGCGCTTCGGCAGGCCGTTGACGACAAAACCGCGGCCGTCATCCTGCAGCAGCCGAATTTCTTCGGCTGCGTCGAAGACGCCGACCGCGTGGCGGAGATTGCCAAGGCCGCCGGCGCGCTGCTGATTTCGGTGTTTGATCCCATCAGCCTGGGGCTGCTCAAGCGGCCCGGCGACTACGGCGCGAACATCGCCGTGGCCGAGGGACACACGCTCGGCACGCCGATGTCCTACGGCGGGCCGTACCTCGGCGTCATGGCCTGCGAGCAAGCGCTGGTGCGACGGATGCCGGGCCGCATCGTCGGCCAGACGAAAGACCGCCGCGGCAAACAGTGCTATGTCCTCACGCTGCAAACTCGCGAGCAGCACATTCGCCGCGAAAAAGCCACCAGCAACGTCTGCACGAACCAGGCCCTCTTCGCCGTCCGGGCGAGCGTGTACCTCTCGCAGCTTGGCCCGCAGGGATTGCGCGAGACGGCCAATCTCTGCCTGCAAAAATCGCGTTATCTGGCAGAGCGGCTGTGTGAGAGCGAACGCTTCTCTCTGGCTTTCGAGGCGCCAACCTTCAAGGAATTCGTCATCCGCGACGCGGAGAATGATGTGGAAGGCTTACTTAAATCAGGTCTCGACGCTGGCTACCTGGCGGGCCTACCGCTCGGTCGCTGGTACCCGGATCTCAGCGATTGCCTACTAATCGCCGTAACCGAAAGGCGAACCAAGGCGGAGCTTGACGGCCTTGTCACGATGCTCCTTCGAGCCGACGCTCGCACGAGTAAAGCAGTCGCTGCCGCAATTTAAATACAATTACAAATAACACGCCTTCGATGCGCAACACCCGCGATACGCAGATTCTGTTCGACCTCTCAAAGCCCGGCCGTCGCGCCGCGCGGCTACCAGCATGTGATGTGCCG
>JAICUM010000513.1 GCA_025935855.1 Pirellulales bacterium
ATCGGTGGTCGCTCATGGAAGCGCTCAGCAGCCATGCCGAGGACGTGAATGACCACAACTTGCCGCTCATGTATTGGTACGCCATGGAGCCGCTGGGCACGGCGGACGCCGAGCGGGCGCTAAAGCTCGGCCTCTCCTGCGGCAAGACGATTCCGGTACTCCGCAAATACATGGTGCAGCGCATCGCCGAAATCGGCACGCCCGAGGCGCTGGCGACGCTGCTCAAGCCGATTGTGAATGGCGACGATGCCGAGGAGCAGTTGGTGATCATTCGCGGCATCCGCACCGCCCTGAAAGGTCAACGCAAAGTCACGCCGCCGACCAACTGGCAGGCCGCCTACGCCAAGGCGTACAAGAACGCGAACAAGGAGCTGCGGCGGCAGGCGCTGGCTCTGGGCGTCATCTTCGGCGACGCCGGCGCCATGGAAACGTTGCGCGCGACGCTCGATTCGCCGGACGGCGACCTCACGGCCCGCCGCGAAGCGCTGGACGCCCTGCTCCGCGCGAAGGACCCCGGACTACTTCCCAGCCTATTGCGGCTGATTGGCGATCAAACGCTCCGCGAAGCGGCCCTTTCCGGCCTTGCCATGTACGACGATGCCAAGGCCCCGCAGGCGATTCTCGCGGCGTACCCGACCTTCTCGCCGCAGGAGAAGCGGGCCGCGCTGGCCACGCTCGGCTCGCGGCCCAAATACGCGTTGGAGCTTCTGCGGGCGGTGAAGGCGAAGAAGATCCCGCCGGCCGACGTCGCCGCCGACCTCGTGCGGCAGCTCCAAAACTTGAAGAACCCGGAGCTCGACAAACTGCTCGCCGAAACCTGGGGCCAGGTTCGCAGCACGCCCGAGGAGAAGCAAAAACTGATCGCCGACCTGCGGAAGCTCGTGGCCAATGCCCCTGCCCCGCCGGATGCGGCGCTGGGCCGCGCGGTGTTCGCGAAGACATGCCAGCAGTGCCACACGCTGTATGGCGTCGGCGCGAAGATTGGCCCCGATCTGACCGGGTCGAACCGGGCGGACTTGACCTATTTGCTGACCAACGTGGTCGATCCGAGCGCCGTTATCCCGAAGGACTATCTGCAGACTGTCGTCGTCACCAGTAGCGGCCAGGTAATTTCAGGCATCGTGAAAGGGGAAGACGATAAGTCGGTCACGCTCCAAACCACGACGGCCGTCGTCGTCGTGCCGAAGGATGAAATCGAAGACCGCAAGCTCAGCAACCTCTCGATGATGCCGGACGATCAACTGAAGCAATTCACGCCGATGCAGATCGTCTCGCTCTTGGCCTATTTGGGCGGCAAGGAGCAGGCGCCGCTGCTGGCCACCAAGGAAAACGCCGAGACGCTTTTCAACGGCAAGGACCTGTCAGGCTGGAAGGGCGATGAGAAGCTCTGGTCCGTCAAAGACGGTGAGCTTGTCGGCCATTCCGACGGCCTCAAGAAGAACCAGTTCCTATTCAGCGACATGGCGGCCGGCGACTTCGAGCTCACACTCGACATCAAGCTCGTGAACAACGACGGCAACAGCGGCGTGCAGTTCCGCAGCGAACCGCTGCCGGACGGCGAAGCCCGCGGCTACCAGGCCGACGTGGGCGTTGGCTGGTGGGGCAAGCTGTACGAGGAATCGGCCCGTGGCATTCTCTCGGACAAGTCGGGCGAGGAGTTCGTCAAGAAGGGTGATTGGAACCAGTACCGCATCCTGGCCAAAGGGTCGCACGTCCAAACATGGCTCAACGGCCATCCGTGCGCCGACCTCGACGACCCGCAAGGCAAGCACCGCGGCCAGTTCGGCGTGCAGCTCCACGCCGGCGGCCCGACGGAAGTTCATTTCCGCAATATGAAGCTGCGGGTGCTGGATTGAGCGCGGCGGCCGTGCGAACCGCCGTCGTGTTGGCGTTGGCTTGGAACGCCTTGGCGCCGGTCGCCGCCGCTGGTGACGGCGCCCAAGACGCGTTTGTTCGTGAGCCGTACGGCGCGATCATTCGCGGCGACGTCACGGCCAAGCGGTTGGCGATCCTCTTCACCGGCGACGAGTTTGCCGAAAGCACGGCGCCGATCTTGGACGCGCTCAAGGATCGCGGGATTCACGGCTCGTTCTTTGTCACCGGACGGTTCTTGCGAACGGAAAACAATAAGCCGCTCGTTGCCCGGATTATCGCCGAAGGCCATTATCTCGGCTCGCATTCCGACGGGCACCTGCTTTACGCAAGCTGGGACCAGCGCGACAAGAGCCTGGTTTCGCGGCAGGAATTCACGGACGACCTAGCGAAGAATCTGGCGGCGTTAAAGCAGGCCGGCGCCCTGAAAAAACAAACGCCCGTGTACTTCGTGCCGCCGTATGAGTGGTACAACCGCGACCAGGTCCAGTGGAGCCGCGCTGCTGGCGTGACGCTCATCAATTTCACGCCGGGCAGCGGCTCAAACCGCGATTACGCCCCGGAGGGCGACCGCCATTTCGTGCCGTCGCGGCGGATTTACGCTGATATCCTTGCGTATGAGCAAAAGGACCCGCACGGCCTGAACGGTTTCCTGCTCTTGCTCCATTTGGGATCAGGGCGGAAAGACCCGTTTCATCCGCTCCTTGGACCGCTGTGCGACGAACTGGCCCGCCGCGGCTATGAACTAGCAAAAGTGGACCGCCTATTCGCGAGTTCGCCCAAGTCGTACAGCAGCCGTCTAACGAAGGGCGAGAAATGACAATCGCTTCTTTCTAAGATGGTATAGATTAGAATTCATAGACCGCCCACGATTCTCCGTTGACCCCACGCAAGGCGCCAAATGACCGCTTCTCAGTGGAGTGAAGCCGATTCAAATCGCGCTCAACAGATTTGGTCCGAGTACCAGCGCCAGCACGATCTGTCGAGAAACGCTGGCGAAACCGCCGGCGTTGATCCTCAAAATGGTCAAATCTGGCTCGGCGACTCGATCCAGGACGTCATTGCTCAGCGAGACGCCGCCGGCAGCAGCTCGCCGTTGTTCTTCGTGCGGATCGGATCTTCGTCGTACTACCGAAAAGGGGGGCGTCGTTGATCGAGGGCGCCGTCACCGAGGATGGAGTGCCAACGATCGAGCTGATGTTTGGCGGGCAGCGTTGGCAGGCGATTATCGACACAGGCTTCAACGGCGACTTGGAGCTGCCCGAATCCTTGCGATCGCAGTTAAATGCTCGATTCGTTGGCCGCGTTACGTCGCTATTGGCGGCCAATCAACGAATTGAAGAAGACGTTTATCTCATCGCCTTTCACTTCGATGGAAGCGTGATCCAGGCTCAAGCGACATTTGTGGGCGGCGCGGAGATTCTCATCGGAACGCATCTGCTGCAAGACAAGCGGCTGCAAATCGATTTTCCCGCCCGGACGGTTGTTCTCTCGAACGTCTCAAGTTGACCCGCGTAGCTTGCGGCTGAGCGTTGTCCGCTGCGAACCCATCTTTGCCGTTCAGGAGCCAACGATCGTGATCGGGCATTCGTCGACTTGGCGGCTTTGCGGATAAACAAACTTCCAAAAAAGAATAAGAACAGCGTAGCGTGGAATCATCGAAGGAGGTTTACTTTCCCAGGGGCACGCCATTTGCCCTCGCGACCTCATGGAAAAACACCATGGCGTTAGCTGACGAATCCGCTGGCCATC
>JAICUM010000743.1 GCA_025935855.1 Pirellulales bacterium
GCATGGACACGGTCATCGAGTCGGCGTATCGACTGCTGGCTCAAGCTCCGTCTTATGTGGCGACGGCGACTCTCGACGACGCTTTAGCCGTCTCCGAGCGTCCGAACGTACCGAATACCACCGACGACCGCCGGCCCAATTGGTCGCTGGCGTTGCCGGGCGGACTGGAGGCGTTGGAAGCGTCGCCGCTGGCCCATCGGATTGCGGCCACCATGAGCAATCGCTCATGCTCCGCGGAACGTGCGTCGCCGCAGCCGGTTCACGCGAATCATTCGACACCCAATGGGGCCTCAGGCGCGGCAAATGCACCCCTTCCCAAGCGCCGGCGGCCGCGATAACCCGGATTGCGCACCTGCCCCCGAAGAAGTGCGACAGTCTGTGTAGCGGAATTCGTGAGAATTCCGACCCCAACCCTCAACTGCGGCCCGACTTCTCACGAAGTCGGCTACGGGCCGGTGCGCAATCCGGGTTAATGGTGGGCGATGCCCACCCTTTTCTATCTTGGTCAAGAGGCAGTTTTTTAGCCTTCGAGGATCCCTCATCTCCGCACCGTGAGTGGCCGTTTTTCGCAGTTGCAAAAAACGTAGCAAGGGTGACGGTGATAGGAAGACTAAGGTTGCTAATCAATCGCTTCGTCGTCGCGGTTGCGCCGTGATGCCGGGCAGTAGCGGATCGGGTAGCTCCAACCTTTTGCCTGGAATGTACCGCCCGTGAAAGCGGCCATCGAATTGGCTACATCGGAGATTTTACCGAGTCATGCTGCCACGGCCCCTCGAAACTACGGACGGCGTTTCTTGCGAACGCTCAGGGTGGGCGGAAGGTGGCCGGACAACATCACTGCTCATCCACGTTAGACGATAATCTGCTCGCTTGTTGCTCTCCTGGGGTTAAGTCAATTTCTACTTGCTTGTGTTATGTTTGCTTATCTGGACGGAGGACAGGGCAACGCAGAGGTGCGACCCGAGCGCCGCTCCAGACGCCGGAGACAGAGCCGGGGCGAGGCCGCGCTTCGCCCCGCTCTTGCTCCTTCCACTGCTCTCTGTTTCTGGCCCAAAAGCGATAAACCTTCGCGGCAGGAGGCCGCGAAACAGCCCGCACGATGCGGCAGAAACACTGCTTCTTCCGCTGTCTTCATCACTTCAGACCTCCACCGCCAGCCCCGTTTCACGCGCCGGCTTTGCCAAGAGCTTGCCCGGAAACAGACGCTTGACGTCAAACGTCTCCCCATGAGCGCCTACGGCATGCAATGCCAAGGCCAGCTTTCGCATCACCCCAACCAGCGCGCCATTGGAACGGCCGTTGTCGCGCGACTTCTTCACCTCGTACCACTTCTTGACATCCGCCTCTTTCACCATCCGCCACGCCGCCATGTACAGCCAACGACGCACGATGCCGGGCCCGCGCTTTGTGATCTTCAACCGCCCCCGGTGTTTTCCGCTGCTGCGCTCTTTCAAATTCAGGCCCATCGCCTTGCGATAAGCTTCGCCGCAGTGGTAGTTGGACGGGTCGCCCAACGACACCCACAGCACGCATGCCGTCGGCGTGCCGATGGCCCTCGACATGCGGCGAATCACCGCGTTCTTCTCCCCCAACTCTTCGAGCAGAGCCTTCGCCGCTTTGACCTCACGCAGCGCAGCCAAGGCGTTCGTGGCGCACTCCTGCATCGCTTTCACGTCGAAACGGTTCTGTGCGGCGCCGCACGTACTGCCGGCCGACGCCAAAATCTCGTCGAGCTTGGTTTTCTTCAGCGCGCCACGTCCCCATTGGTTCAAGCGCCGCCGAGCGTCCTCGTCGGCCACCAACGCCGCCGGCCCGCCGTAGTGTGCCAGCAGGCTCAGCAGAGTCACCGACGTCAAACCGAGGAGCCGTGCCAACTCCGGCCAATAACGCGCCAAATATGCCTCCAACTTGCCCGTCCAATAGTTTTCCACCCGCTGCTGGTCATCGACCTTGTTCACC
>JAICUM010000705.1 GCA_025935855.1 Pirellulales bacterium
GCCCATCATCCACCTTGGCGGCTTGGGCGGCGGCGGCATGATGGGCGGCATGGTCGGTGGTATGGGCGGCGGCTGGGGTGGTATGGGCGGCGGCATGGGTGGTATGGGCGGCGGCATGGGTGGTATGGGCGGCGGCATGGGTGGCGGCATGGGCGGCGGCGGCGGCGGATTCTTCGCCGTGCCCGATCCCATCGAGGCCGAGCCTTCCACCACGACGATCAGCACGCGGGCCAAAGAGAACTTCGTGGAACCGGCTCCGGCCGCGAAAGACGAGGCGTCACAGGCCGCTGACGAAAGCCAGCCCTCCGCGTCCCAGCCCGCGAGGGACAAAGACGCGGCTACCGCGAGCGCCCCGCGCGTTCCCGGTATTCAAATCGATGCGGCGGTTTCGCCGGACGAGTTCTGGTCGAAGCACTTCGCCTCGAAGCGCGAGGGCCAGGCCCGCGTTCGCACCGCCGTGAAGAGCCTGATGAAACAGAAGCAGTACGACCACGTCATTGCCCTCGTTCAAGCGGCGCTGGCCAATGGCCAGCCGCAGTCATGGATGTATGAATCGCTGGGCATCGCCATGGAGCTGGCCGGCCGTCCGAAGGCCGAACTCGAGCGAGCGATCATGTCGGCGTGCGACTTCAGCACCAATCCGGAGGAGCTGATGCTGATCGCCCGGTATCTTTCGCATATCGACCTCGATCGCCGCGCCGTTTCCGTGTACCAGCAAGTCGTCAAGGCGGCCCCGCTGTACTCGGAAGCCTATGCACTCGGTTTGCGTGCAGCTCAGCGTGCAAAGGACGTTGACGGAATTCGCTGGGCGACGGTCGGCATCTTGAAGCAGGCCTGGCCATCGGACCAACAGGAGATCCGCAACACGGCCCTGCGCGTCGCCGAAGCGACGTTGGATGAAATGAAGACCGCGGGCGACAAGGCCGGGGCCGAGAAGTTCCAAAAAGAACTCGACGAAGCGCTCGTTCGCGATTGCGTGGTGCGCGTGTCCTGGTCGGGCGACGCGGACATCGACTTGATCGTCGAGGAGCCGAGCGGGACCACCTGCTCGCTGCGCGAGAAGCGCACCCCCGGCGGCGGCGTCGTACTTGGCGACACATATGCCAACTTCGAGAAGAAAGACGCCAAAGCCGAGGGTTTCAGCGAAACGTACGTCTGTCCGCAGGGCTTCGCCGGCGAATACCGTGCCCGCATTCGCAAGGTGTGGGGCGAACCCGCGGCCGGGAAGGTGACGGTTGACGTTTACAAAAACTATCGCAGCAAGAACGAAAAGCACGAGCGGCAATACGTGCCCGTCAGCGAAGATGATTCGCTCGTCACGTTCAACCTGGAGCAGGGCCGCCGAACCGATCCGGTTGAAAATCAGCAGCTCATTGCGTCGGTGGGCCGCCAACAGGCGATCAGCCAGGCGGTATTGGCTCAACAAATCGGCTCGATGTCCGATCCGTCGATCCTGCCAGGTCGCAATTTCACGCCCCTCACCCTCCAGCGGCAGTTGGCGCTGGCTCGCGGCGGCGCGGTCGGCTTCATGCCAATCATCATCACGCTGCCCGAAGGCACCACCATGATGGCGACCGCCGTCGTGTCGGCGGATCGCCGCTATGTGCGGATTTCGGCGGCGCCCAACTTCAGCGGCATCGGAAATGTGACCACCTTTACGTTCGCCGGCGCGGGCTCCCCCGTCTCGAACACAAGCACGGCGACGTCCACAGCCACCGGTACCGCAACCGGCACGGCGACGGGCACTGCCACCGCCACGGCGACCGGCGCTGGCACGGGCACCGGTACAGGCGCCGGCGGCGGCGTCGGAACCGGCACGGGGACAGGCACGGCAACCGGTTTTTAGCGCTGGCCTGGCGCGGGTTCGCGGCCGGCGTCCAATGCGGTGCGCTGCAATTCATTCAGAGCGGTGATTCCCTGCCGCGCTAGGGCCAACATGGCGGCGAGTTCGTTCGCGTCGAACGTCGCTTCTTCGCCGGTCCCCTGCAGCTCGACGAATCGGCCGCCGCCGGTCATGACGACGTTCATATCCACGGCGGCCGCGAAGTCTTGCGAATAGTCCAAGTCGAGCGTCGGCTGGCCGTTAACCAGGCCGACGCTCACCGCGGCCACGCTGTCGATCAGCGGTAATGGCGTCCCTTCATCGTAAGGACGGATGGACTGTAGCGCTTGAACCAACGCCACGTAGCCGCCGGTGA
>JAICUM010000416.1 GCA_025935855.1 Pirellulales bacterium
AACTCACCCGCGGCCACTAAAGTCGGCGTACTTCGGGTGAGCAGCGGTTATTCCAGCCGGATGCAATCAATGAGAGGGCACGTGCTAACACGCCTGTCGAAGCGGCTGGCCTCCCTTGCTTTTCTGCTCATGCTGTTAGCGCTGGGCTCCAGCGGCGGCTGGCGTCATCTCAAAGCTGATGAAACCGCAGACCCCGATGGCGAAGAGCACGCCGCCGGCGCCTCCGAATTGGAAGACGCATTCGGCCTCGATCGCCTGTTCGTTCCCCGCTGGCGGCTGACCGATGGTCCGCAAGTTCGCGCCGCCTTCCGCGACATCACCGAAAAAGTCCGCCAAGCCACCGTTTGCATTCACTGCAACGGCAAACACACGGCGCTGGGCGGCATCATCAGCCCGCAGGGTTGGATCGTCACCAAAGCCACGCCGCTGTGCGGCCAGCCGACAGTCATTCTTGCCGACGGACAAAAGCTCGAAGGCCGGACCGTCGCCGTGGACGGCAAGCACGATCTGGCGCTGCTGAAAGTCGAGGCACAGAACCTGCCCGCGCTCGACATGAACATGAGTGACGCGCCGGCCGTCGGAACGTTTCTCGCCACCGTTGGCCGGACCCGCGATCCCGCGGCCGTGGGCATCGTGAGCGTCGCCGCGCGCGAGATACCGCCGCAGCCGGGCCGGCTTGGCGTCGAGCTAGACGTGCAGCTGCCGCTCGTGGTGGCCGTCATTCCGGAAAGCCCGGCCGAGGAAGCCGGCGTGAAGGCAGGCGATCGCATTTTCCAAGTGGCCGGCAAGAGCACGCCGACGCGCGCCAAGCTCATGGCCGCCGTGGGCGCCTTCAATCCCGGCGATCAGGTTGAGTTCACGATAGAACGCGCGGGTAAGCAGCTGCAGCTGAAAGCCACACTCGGTAGTGAATTCCCCGGTCTCTTGGATCGCAGCGAATTTCAGAATAGCCTCGGCGGCAAACTGAGCGTCCGCCGCTTTGGCTTCCCGCTGGCATTCCAGCATGATACGCCGCTGCGGCCCTCCGACTGCGGCGGTCCTGTGGTGGACCTTGACGGCCGGGTCGTCGGCTTCAACATCGCCCGATCGGGCCGAACCGAGTCCTACGCGCTGCCGGTGAGCGAAGTGCAGCAGGTGGCCAATACGCTCATCGCGGCCAATCTGACAGTGGAGAAAAAGGCCGCCGCGCCGACTATTCCAGCGAAATAGCTTTTCCGCGGCCCTCGCGACGAGTCCGCCATGTTGCGTCCCTCGCAATCATCTCCATCGTGGTCTCTGGCGAAGAGTGTCTTCCCGAGCAGCTTACTATCTCGCCGTCCCGTGGGGACGCAATGAGAATAGCCCAGCGTTTCAACGCTGGGTCGCCCAAGCACCGCGCATTCCTAGGCCCGTAAGGGACGATTGAACTCAGTCGTCCCTTACGGGACTATTACTTGGTTTCCGACTCGTCCCCAGCGTTGAAAACGCTGGGCTACTTTCGAGCGTCCCTAACGGGACTAATTCATCCAATGTGCATCGGGCAAACCTCTTTCGCGCGCTTGCACCCGTCCTGTCATTGAACCACAATTTCACACACCGTCGTACACTCAGGACCAAGAGGCCCCCATGCGCATCGCAACTTTCGCTTTCGTCGTGCTTCTCTTCGCCTCATTCACTTATGGCGGCGAGCAGTGGACCAAGGAGCAAGCCAACCAGTGGTATGCCAAGCAGCCGTGGTTGGTGGGCTGCAATTTTTGCCCGAGCACGGCCATCAACCAGCTCGAAATGTGGCAGGCCGACACGTTCGATCCCAAGACCATCGACCGCGAGCTGGGTTGGGCGCAGTCCATCGGCATGAACACCGCCCGCATCTTCCTGCACGACCTGCCATGGAAAGACGACCGCGAAGGGTTCCTGAAGCGCGTCGATCAGGTGCTCGACATCGCCGCCAAGCACAAGATCCGACCGATCCTAGTGTTCTTCGACGGCGTATGGGATCCCGATCCTCAAAGCGGGCCGCAGCGCCGCCCACGCACTGGCGTTCACAACAGCGGCTGGGTGCAAAGCCCGGGACGCGTGATCCTCGCCGACCCCGCGAAGCAAGACGCTTTGCAGCCCTATGTGACCGACGTGCTCAAACGCTACGCGAACGACCAGCGCGTTCTGGCCTGGGACCTGTTCAACGAGCCGGACAACGACAACGGCAACAGCTATGGGCCGCTGGAGCTCAAGAACAAAGATGAAGTCGCCGAGCGGCTCGTTCGGCAGTGCTTCAAATGGGCCCACGAGGTCCAGCCGAGCCAGCCGCTCACCGTATGCGTTTGGCGAGGCGCGCCCTGGAACCAACTGGACAAGCAAAAGCTCGTCCATCGAGCGGCGCTGGAACTCAGCGACGTCATCTCGTTCCATGATTATGGCACGCCGGATCAAATTAATACCCGCATCGCCGAGCTACGCGCGTACGGCCGCCCGCTCATTTGCACCGAGTTCATGGCCCGCGGCAACGGCAGCACGTTCGAGGCGATTTTGCCGATCCTCAAGAAAGAAAAAGTCGCCGCCATTTGCTGGGGCTTGGTGGACGGAAAAACGCAGACCAAGTATCCCTGGAAAACCTGGCAAATGCCGATGCTCGGCGAGCCAAAGCCTTGGCATCACGAAATCTTCCACACGGATGGGCGGCCGTACGACGAGAACGAAGTGCGGCTGATTAAGTCGTTAACTGGTGCAAACTGAGCGACGCCGAACGGCTACGACGGTCCACGCGACGACGCCAATCGTCAACATCATCGTCGAAGGTTCAGGCACGATCAGCAGAGCGGACAGCGGCTTTACTTCCGTGTGAACGACGTCTTGATCGATCGGGTTGACCCCGCCGGCCGGGCCGACGTTGTATTGCCAGATTGTCCAATTGTTGAACACGCCGGTGGTGAAAGGTTGGCCCGTTTGCGGATCACCAAAATCCGCGCGAATCCAAAGATCCAGATTGGCGACGCGATTGTCGAGTTCGCCGAGCGCGTAACCGGAAGTGGTGTAAACGATGGGCTCGGCGCTCGGGCCCCTCTTGGCGACCACCTCAGCAACAAAGGCCAGCACCCAGTCGCTGAGCGCCGCCGTCGAAAGCGTGTTGCCGCGCTCCAGGTCGATGACCGGCCGCAAGTGACCGGGCGTCATGGCGCTGCCGGCGGTGGCGACGAAGAAGTCTGCTTCCTGAACGGCGCCGGCGGTCGTCGGACGATTGTCAGGCCGAGCGAAGTGATACACGCCGCTCAGAATGCCGGCGCTGGTGGCGCGGGCGACGTTCGTAGGCCACGCCGGGTCGATGTTGCCAGGCGGGTTGAGACCCTCCGTGGATTTCATATAGGCGAACGTCCGACCTTCGGCGGCCAATTGATTCCAATTGGCCTGCGGCATGCCGGTCTCACCTTGAAAGTGAGAGATGTCCACGCCGAGTTCGCGCGCCGCTTCGACGGGCGTGGCGAACAAGATGACCCAGGCTAAACTTGACCACGCTAGCGAAGCGGTGATTGGTTGGTTCATGAGCCACTTTCTTAGACCGAGGCGGCCAGCTTTCGAAATATGACGAAAATTGTAGCATATTCGCGTCAGTTTTGCTGCGAACTTTTTTAGCCGTTTTTTCAGCGAGAAGACGCCGCGCCTGTCGGCTGCCGATCGCCTTCACTCAAAGTTGGCGGGTTGCATTAATCTTGACTTATGGCGTCGCCGAACTTAGAAGTAAAAGCTCGCTTCCACGGGCTATCGCCGTATCAGGTTAGATCGCGCAGCAGCAAATTCATGATCCCAGCGACGCGACAGCGTGTTTGTTCTACCGCCGGCCGGTTTGGCCGGGTGGTGGCGCTAGTGTTGTCGTTTTTCATCTACGGCGTGCTGCCAAGCGCTGCCGCGGCCGCTGAGGACTGCGAC
The DNA here is from genome assembly GCA_025935855.1 of Pirellulales bacterium. Classification (GTDB taxonomy): domain Bacteria; phylum Planctomycetota; class Planctomycetia; order Pirellulales; family Lacipirellulaceae; genus Lacipirellula. Next base: position 3,901 of record JAICUM010000416.1, read on the forward strand.
GCCCAATCGCAGCAGGAGAGCCTTGATGCTGCCGCCACGCGGGAAACGCGAATTCGGCTGGATTTCGCTCGTGTGTCCAACACGGCCGAATCTGCCGTGTCTCCTCGCCAATTGGCCGGCCGCACGATGGCCGCGGCCGACGCGGTTAATTCCATAATGTCTCGCCCCACAGTGGGCTCGAGCTTGCCGCTGCGCTTGTAGGCGGCCTTTTTTCGGGCGCTTCTTCACGCGCCTCGCCGTTCGTTTGACTGCGGCTGGCGGCGGCCGGTTCTTGACCAAAGGCCCTGTCGGTTACCTTAATGAGCCATGGGCGTGCGCAGCAGCTGCTGAGCCGCCGGCGCTGAATCCCCTGGCGCGGCTCCGCGAAAGCCGCGTCCCACCGAACTCTCTTTCGACGTCAGTCCGAGGTCGGAAAGGCAGAACCTATGCAAAAGCTTGTGGAAGGCATCCATCGATTTCAGACCGACGTTTTCTGTCAAAAGCAGAAATTCTTCCAGCGGCTGGTGGATGGCCAACAACCGCTGGCCCTGTTCATCACCTGCTCCGACTCACGCATCGATCCGAACCTGCTCACCCAGACGCAGCCGGGCGAGCTGTTCATCATGCGAAACGCCGGCAACATCGTGCCTCCGTACAGCTCCAACAGCTCAGGCAGCTCGGGCGAAGCGGCCAGCATTGAATTC
>JAICUM010000341.1 GCA_025935855.1 Pirellulales bacterium
ACCATTTCGTTCTGGTCGATGTCGCCGTCTTTGTTCGTGTCGGCGGCGATGGTTTGTTCATCGACTGTGCCATCGCGGTTGTCGTCGATGCCGTTGCCGAAGGGGCGGTTGATGTTCAGCCGCAGGCCGTCGGCGAGGTCGGGCGAGAGTAGCTGGCGGACGACGCCGCGCACGTCGTTCGCGGCGGCGGGGCCGTTGTTTGTAGTGAACGGCACGGGAAACAGCGGGTAGTCGTTGGGCGAACCGCTGGCGCGATACTTCTTCGGATTGCGTTGAAGCGCCACCCGGACGCGCATTTCGAAAAGCTCTGCCGTCGAACGCGGCAGACGCGTCGGCGTGTTGGGGCTTGGCGGCGCCAGGAAAGAGGCTAATGGCGCCGGCAGCTCGACGTTCGGCACGGGCAAGTCATTGCTGTCGGTAGTGATCTTGCGGGCGTCGCTCAGGTCGCCGCCGCCGGGGCTCGTGGGATCCTGAATGCCGGCCAGCCACAGCAGACGCTCGGGAAGCTTGCCGCTGTCGGCGTCGTACACGCGCAGGACGCGCTCCAACTCCGCGACCGAGAACGGCATGTCGGCCGCCCACGTCGGCAGCGAGGAGGGCACGACCGAACCGTTCATGCCGCTCACGGCGCTGCGCGACAGGTTCAGCTCGTAGGGCGAGTCGGTGACCAGGGCGCCGTAGGCGTTGGTGATTTCGCTCTGCAGCGTCGCCTGGAACACCGGCTGGCCGAAGACGTTCTGGCCCACGCCGTAGCGCGAGCGGAGGTCGCCGGGCAGGGCGAACTTCGTGAAGGGGAATTGATTGGCGCGGTCCGGCCAGCCGGAGAGGCCGATCTGCGTGAGGAAGTCCATCCACCCCGCGCGGCCGGCCGTGGGCATCGGGCTATTGTAGAGGGACGTCTGGGCGCCCTGTTCGGCGTAGCCGTAACGGCCCGGGAACGTGACGTTCTGGCCGTTCACAGTGAACGAGTGGCCGACCATGAGCCACGGCGTATACTTCGCCGGGCTGTTGTTCTGGATGTTCGCGTTCGGGTCGAGGACCGGCAGGAGGCTGATGTCGGCGGGCCCCCAGCCGGCGCCGAGCGGCATTTGGTTCGGCTGCGGGGCGAGGTTCGTGCCATCGGCCAGCTTGATAACTTGGTTTGTGTCCACCGACATGTCGGTCGGCCGCTGTACGGCGCCGGCGAGGTCGAGCGTGCTGTGGGCGTTCACGTTCAGCCGGCCGTCCATGTCGATGCAAAGGACGGCGGCGAGCGGTCGGACGCGCTTGCCGTTGGGGAGCGTCATCACCGGGGCGCCGAAATCGACCCAGACGCTGTCGCGGACGCCGTCGTTGTCGTTGTCTACGTCCCAGGGGCCGTAGACCATGCGGTTCATGAGCGCCTTGGCGAAGTTTGGATCCGGATTGGTCGGATTGTTTTGAAGAGATGCGGCGAACGCGGCCTGGAATTGGGCGATATCCGGATTGCTGCCGGTGAAGTTCGGATGGTCGAACCACGTGGGCCGCAGCATGACGCGGCGGAGCAGCAGCGGCTGAAGCTCCAGCGGCGTCTTGTTGCCCGTCGTCTGAACCGTGGTTCGCCAGTAATTGATGAGCGCGGGCCGATGGAGCGACGGAATCACCATCGGGTTGCCGTTGAGCGATAGTGAGCCTGGCAGGGTGGTCTGTGTCGCATCGGGCATCACGGTTTCCACGAGCGTCGTCGTTCCCGGCATGAGCGCCAGGAGCATGTTTTGGTAGTCGGGCGCGTCATAGGACTCGTTGGCGCCGCCGATGCCCGCCGGGCCGACTTGCCAGAGCAGCGAGGCCAATTGGCCGCCGGCGAAGTTTTGGGCTCGCTGACTTGGAGAAAGCAGCGGGTTGGTTTGGGACGGGACAAGATTGCCGGGCTTCGTTACGTCCAGGAATGTTTGGGCGTTTGGCAGTAGCGCCATGGGCCACTGGTTCGTCCCCACGATTTCCGGCAGCGCCAGCTTAGGAACGTTTGTTGTCGTCAATGTTTGAGGATTAAAGCCCACGCCCGTGCCGCTGAAGGGGCGGCCGTTCAGCACGATGCGTGTGGTCGTGCCGCTCGGTGGCGTCAGCAACGTTGGATCGGTGAGCGGGCTGCCGTCGGGGAGCGTGGGCGTCATCACCGTGAAGACGGCCGGCGTATTGAGGGCCACGTTCGGCGGGCGGTATCCGACGATGCGGGCCGACTGACCGGCGACGGGGCCGTTCACGAAGGTGACGAGCTGGCCGTTGTAGGCGTTATCGAGCGGCGAAAAGTATTGCGCGTGGGCGGCGAGGATTTGCGGCAACTGAGCGTTCGGCGGGAGGTTGAGGATTTTGATGCCGAAAAGGTCAACCAAGTCGGCGGCACTGTTCGTGGCGATTTGAAACTGGATCATCTGGCCGCCGGTTAGGCCGCCGTTTTGGGACAGGGTTGTCGTATCGCCGGCCCACACGGCGTTCGCGATGCTCGCGCGGAAGCCGTCCGTGCCGTAGATGTCGGCGAGCAGGGAGTGGGTGCGGAGGGCGCTGCCGAAGTTCTTCGTGTCGCGGATAAGCTGCAGGGCGACTTCGTCCAGCAGCTTGGCCTGGGCCTCTTCGCTGGAGACGCGCACCGCCCCTTTGTAGATGTTCTTGCCGGCCTTTTCGGCCTGCTTCGTCGAGACAACGTAGGCCGTGCCAATCATCAGGAACAGGATGAGCATGCTCAGGACGATGAGCAGGAGCACGCCGCGACGGGAGCGGAGACCGTAGGCTGTAGGCTGTAGGCTGTAGGCAGAGCGACGGCGACGCTTTCTCGCGCCTCGCGCCTCGGAACTCCCGCCTGTTTTTTGATTTCTTTGGAACATAGCTTATTGAAAGGTTGAGCTGCTCGTGTGCCCCCAAGCACGCTCAGTGAGTCTTCCGCTAATACTGTTGGTTCATTGTTCCGGCCGGTGCGTTATTGCCGCGATTGGTGCCGTGGCCTTCGAGCGGCATGACGTGCGTGCTGACGCCGATGACGCCGGGGAGGATGATGGCGCGGAGGTCGGGCGCGATGCCTGCGGTTGCCCCAGCGCTGGGCATTGGCCAATCGGGGCCGTCCACCATGAGCCGGCGCACGGCGACTTGCCCGCTGACGTTGTAAGGGGCGCCCACCAGCGGATTCTCTTCCGTTTGGTCGTCCATCGACAAGACGCGGTACCACTTGAAGAGCAGTTGGCCACTGGAAATGGTGCCGCCGGCTTGTGAGATGAATGCCGTATTGGTTGGATGTACGCCGGCCAAGGCGATCCAGTCGCCGGCGTGGATGTCTTTTAATGCGGCGTCTACCATGTCGACGTTTTGCGAGCTGTTCGAGGCGCCCGTGCCATAGATCATCAGTTGCCCGCCCAGTTGGAGTTGAGCCGTAATGCACCGCTCGTTGGCCGCGGATGGAACTGCTGACCGCCTGTGGCAGACGGCTACGGACACTTCATAAAGTTCATTGCCAAAGGCCGATGACGAGGGCTGCATGGCGTCGAGCCCATACTGGGTGACAGGCGCCACCGTGGCCAGCCAGGAATAGCCGCCGGAATACTGGCGAGTGAGCGGAATGTCGTCGGTGGGATTGTCAGGGGTCCCACTGTTATTGACCTGCCAGCGTTGGATGCCGGGCCGATCGTTTGCCGTCGGCAGATCAATAGCCAGGTCGTCTTGCAGGTTGCACATGGTGCCGGCGGCGGCGACCGACATGTTGGGGATGGCAAGGTTGCTGCCCGGGACCGTTAAGCGACGGATCGGCCAGCGATCGCCGATAATCGCAGGTTGGCCCGAGTCCTTGGCATATGTGCTGCCCCAAGGATTGATCAAATTCGTCGCATAAGCGTCGTTGGTGCCGGCTCCGGTCGGCTGCTGGCTATTTATTGATGCGAAGGGAAATACGTCGGCGCTAATCTTGGTGTCAATTTGTGCAAGGTTTGCATTTCCCGTGCTATTTCGCTGGGCGTCCCATATGGCGGCCGTGCCCATTGGGTCGATGACAAACGCGTGGCCCGCGCCCATGGTGGTGACGTTGATGTTGTAATAGCCAGCCGCTTGTTGCATTTGGATGGGCTGAATAACTCGGGCGTCAATAACTGACGACGATTGGATTTGCACGCTTGAACTCGAGGAGGGCGGCGCTGGCGAATACATCCAGCGCGTGGGGTTAAACACGCCGCGGGCTTGGAGGTCGGCGAAGGCGGCGTCGGCTAGGGCGGCGCCGCGTTCGAATTGTTCGCCACGGCTGGCGTAGTGGCTGCCGACCGGGAAGATCGCGGCCACGCCCATCAGGCCGAACAGCAGGACGAACATCGAGATGAGGACTTCGAGCAGCGAGATGCCGGGGCGGGTAAATGACGAATGACGAATGACGAATGACGAATCGTTCCGGGTGGCACTGTTGGCTCGTCCAGCAGTGGGCGCTGTGTACCTGCTTCGCACTGCTGGACAAGCCAGCAGTGGCACCCGCGCGGATGACTGGCGGCTGACGACTGGCCACTGGCGACTGCTTCTCATCTTCCGCGGCCTCCGGTGGAGCTCATGGCGTCGGCGTATTCGTGGGCGTACTCGCGCTGCGTGGTGAACTCCTTGAGGAGTAGCTGGCCGCCGGTCAGAGTTGAAAAGCTTTGATAGAAGATCGGATTGCCGCTGGAGTCCATCACGAGGGGGCCGACCTGCGAATCGTTCGTCGGGTTGAACGTATGGTTCTCCGAGGTGATGACGCGGCCGGCGCGGTTCACGGTGACCCACATGCTGTCGGGGTTGAGCCAGTTGAGGCGGTCGCGGCGCTGGCGGAAGAGGTCCATGTCTCCGGCCGGAACCGGGTTGTTCATGAAGTCGTAATCCTCCGGTCGCTGGAATCCATTGCCCAGTTCGTAGCGGCCGACGTTCAGGACAACCTGGTTAGCGCCTTCAACTCGGATATTATTAAAGTAAATCTCCTGCAGGGCGCCGTTCGGGCCGAACATGATTCCAATGCTGTCGGCAACGGCGGCCTGGTTGCCAGAGGCGATCGAGGCCACGTCCGAATCGAAGATATCCGAATTGACGACCGAACTTGTCAATGCGCCATGAGCGCCGGACGCCTGCAAATCGACGCCGATGCCGCGCGGGAACTGCAGCGGTTGATCAGAACCGGGCACCGGCTGCCGACGGATTTTATACGGAAACATGAACGGTGCTGTAGATGGCGCCCCTGGCGGAACAGCGGCAATTGCTTGGCCGTTATAGTTCAACCAAATGCAGACGAGCGTTGTGCCAGGGATGGGCGGAGTTGTTACCGACTGATCGGAATCAAGGTATTCAACGCCGGCAGGATTGAGCGCGCTCGACCCGAATGACTTTGTCATATTGGGCATCATTGTCTGATCGGCGTCATCACAGATCAGAAACTCGTTTCCAGCGACT
>JAICUM010000015.1 GCA_025935855.1 Pirellulales bacterium
GTGTCGTCAATTGCGTACCAGGACACGCCGGCGCTGGTGCGCTCGTTGTATCCCTGGTTGCGGATCGGCCTGCAAATGGCCGCTGGCGAACTGCGGAAGCAAGGCGTCGAGATTGACACCACCGCATTGCCGTCGGATGAGCTGATCCTGAAGCACCTGCGGCCGGCGATTTCGACCATGCGGCACGCGGAGGATGGATTCCACTTTGAGTCGCATTCGTCGCTGCCGGGCGGTGGGAATATCGTGGCAGCGGCGCCGATTGGTGCGGCGCTGGTTCTGCCGGCAATCGCCAAGGCGCGCGAGGCGGCGCGGACGGCTCAGGAAATGAACACGCTGAAGCAGTTGGCGCTCGCCGTGCATAATTACCACGACGCGAAAAAGGCGTTTCCGGATGACGTCCGTGATCAGAATGGCAAGCCGCTTATAAGCTGGCGAGTCCGCCTACTGCCATTCTTGGAGGAGAACGCGCTTTATGCGCGCTTCAAACTGAATGAGCCGTGGGATAGTCCGAACAATCGGCCGCTATTGGATCAGATGCCGGTAATCTATCGTTCGCCGAGCGGCGGACCGGCGAACAAGACGCGGTTCGTCGCCTTCACAGGCGAGCACACCGTTTTTCCGCCGGAAGGAAAGATGAGCTTTAAGAAAGTAACCGACGGATTATCAAACACGCTAATGATTGTTGAGTCAACTCCGGACAAGGCGGTGGAGTGGACCAAGCCGGCGGATATTGACTTCGATCCGGCGAAACCGTTCGCGGGCTTGCAGTCGCCGCAAGGGTTTTTCCTGGCGGCGTTTTGTGATGGGAGCGTGCAGCGGTTGAGCTTGGGCATTGGCGACGAGGCGATGAAGGCGCTGGTGACGCCGGCCGGGGATGAGGCCGTCGATCGAGGGACGTTGGATCAGCCGCCGGCGCCACATGTGGCGCCGCCTACGCCCAGGGCGCAGCGGACGGAGAAGTATCAGGGGGACGTGCCTGCTGTGCCGGCGAGGCGCTGAAACAGGGCTCGTAGCGGTGACTTTTAGTCGCCGCGAAAGGTAATTCGTAGCGATTGACGCGGCGGTTATAAACCGCCGTCACATGTCCGTAGCTTAGTAGTCGTACCACATGCCGATGCCGATTTTTTGCAGGCTGTCGTTGAAGAACGAGAACTGGTCGTCCTTGCCGTTGAAGTATTCGACGCCAATGCGGTACAGGCCCGAGGCCGGGCTGCGGCGCCAGGCCCAGCCGGCTTGGGCGTTCAGGTTGCCGCCGTAGTTCACTTCCTGCCGTAAGTGGCCGTTGACGGCGGCGAACGGCGCTCCGGCCGTGCCGGTGGCATAGCCGGGCGAGTAATCGAAGCCGAACTGGAACTCCCACGGCTTCGACACGTCCACGACGAAGCCGTAGCCCACCTCGGCGTACACGCGGAAGTTGTCGGTGGGATACAGCGAGTGGCCCCAGACGAAGACGTTGCGGCTGAAGTTCAGCCGCGGGAAGCCCGGGTGCTTCAGCAGAAATTCATCCTGAATGTGCGAACTGAGATGGTAGAAGGCGAACTTCTGCTGGTAGATCGAATCGCCCCAAGTCATCGGGATGCCGAAGCGGAAGTCTGACGAGTCGACGTCGAGGTGTTCGCCGCGGTCGAGGCGGACCTGGCTGGCGCCTTCGATGCCGAGCTGCCAACCCTGCGGGCGGATGTCGTCGGTCGTGCCGTAGCGCAGGATGCCCACGTTGCCGCCGAGGGTGACGTCCCAAATGTCGCGGCCATTGCTCGTATGATTCCACTCGGAGCGGAAGCGCGATTCCTTTTCGCCCGCGAGGTAGTTCCGGTAGATGAGGCCCTGCGGCAGGATCTGCCATTGGTAGAGCTGCGGCGTGGTCCAGTAGCCGGCCGGAGCACCGGCTTGGACGGCGCCGGCCAGGTTTTGCTGGAATTGGACGGTCCGCTCGGCGTTCTTCAGCGGATCGATCTCTTCGGAATCGTTGAGCGGACCAAGGCGCGGGAGCTGCGGCGCAGGTTTGGCATCGATTGAAAGCTCGGGACGTGCGGCGACTTTTGGCGCGTGCAGGTCGTCGAACCAGGTTTCGGCGTCGGTCTTCGCTTTTTCCCGCTCCTTGTTTTCGTCGAGCGCAGCCGCTGGCGCCTTGTCCGCCATTGGAGGCGCGGCCGGCTTTTCGACCTTGGAATCGCCGATGGAAGCCGCCGCTTCCGCCGGCTTCGGCGTATCCGCCGAGGCTGCCGTGGCGGCGAATAGAAGCGCAATCGCCGCTAGCTGGCTTATCAGAGGTTGCGACATCATGGCGAAAAAACGCCACGGCCCCCCGTGGCGCGCATGCTGGGTGACTGCGCGTGCGCCCGCGGAGCATGAGCGGGAAGCGCCCCTGCGGTTCGCATAACCCCTTGTATCGGCATGAGCCGTGGCTTGCGCACAATCAGAGAACTTTTCGGCATCCACAAAATTTGGAGCGGGTTTGGCGAGCGGCGCAAGATGGTGAAACACTGCGGGATCGGTCGGGGCGAGTGGCTTTAATGATGAGCGCTAGCAGTGCGCGAAGAGCGCGCCTGGCCGCGGCCGGCGCGTCGATAATGAGCGCGGACGATCATCGCCCCGCCCTTTTGCAGAATGGCGCTAGCATGAGCTTTGTTCGAGTCCTTGGTTTGACGGCGCTCGCAATGGCGGCGATTGCAGCGATATCGAGAAAAGTCGAGGCCCAGTCGCTGGGCTGTTTTGAGATGCCCAGCCGCGTGACTCAATACTTTGGCTACGGCTACGGCGCGGGACATCATGTGCCGATCGCCCGGACGCCGGGGCCGGGACCGGGGCGAATTCCGCTAAACGTGACGCTCCCGGCCACCTGCGGCGGGCCTTATACGGCGCCCTATCAGCCGGTAGGATGCTACGGCGAAGCGTGCTACGGCGGTCGTCCACAGTTGGAGCCGACGCCGGTGATGCCGATGTCGCCGGTGGGTCCGACGGCGCTGCCGACGCCGCCCGCGGCGCCTGCACCAACGCCCGCGCCGGAGCGTGGGGCCTGGCGGCTGTTTCGGCCGTAGCGCGATTCGCATTTAGGGCGATCGCTGATGGGGCAACTATTGGGGGTGCTTGTGGCCCTAGGAATCATTCTGATTGCCGCCGCGCTTCTTGTGCGGCGCCGGCTCGGCAATCGTCTTCCGATCGAAGAATCACTGCAACCGCTGATCGAGGAGTTTCGTCGTTCGCAGGACCAGCTCTCGGTCGAGTTGCTGCGCGCCGCCGCGGCGACAGGGAAGCCGCGCGGGTTACATTGGGTGCGGTGCGAGTTGAGCGGCGAGCCGGTGTTTGCCGTGGATCCTCGAACGCGCGAACCGGTGGCGCTGGTTGGCGCGACCATTTCCTTCGAGGCCATTGAAGGCGGCGGCATGGAAGATGTCGAAGCCGTGGGCAATTTGCGCTCGGCGACGGCGGTGTTCGTACATCGCGACGGGCGCTGGACGACCGATGGGCGCGTGCTGTTTAACCTCGAACCGCGCGAAGCGCTGGAGCGGCTTGGGAAAAGCCTTACGGCGGTCGCGGCTACTTCTTAGGGGCATCTAGGCGAGCCACTTCTGTCGGCGCCGTTGTCTTGCCCGTCATCGTGTGCGTTACCTGCTCAAGAACGACCTGCTTCGTAAACTTCGGCAAAACAATGAAGGCGTAAGGCGCGGCGTGGTCTTCGCCGCCGCCCGCTCTGGCGGTCTGATAGGTGATTTCTGAGAACACCAGGTGCATCCCGTCTTTGTCCTGGCTCACGGATTCGACTCGATATCCGCAACTGTTAGTGGTGCTGCCACCGAATACCGCGATGACAAGGCATCGGTCAAAGTCAATTGCCAACGTTGGACGGTAAATCGTATCCGCCTTCAGTCCTAAATGAGCAAGCCAAGTCTTCCGCCAAGCCTGTTGTGATTCAATACGCTGGAACGCTTTTTTGGAAATGTGACTGTCATTTCCTGATAGAACTGCTAAAGCTTCGTTCCCGGTAATTGCTTTTTCATCAATATCACCAGCTCTTGTCATCGACAGTGCCGATATGCCGATAGCGCCGGCCAATGCGATTATGCTCTTCATAAGAATGCTCTCGTTTCGTTAGCGCGCCCTTTCAGGGCTAAGCACATTCAATGCATTGCCCACCCAGGACTGCGTCCTGGGCTGTCATAGCGCGGCCTTTCAGGCCTTAGGGCGGGCGTCATGGCGGTTAAGCCTCGGCGGACAAACCAGTAAGATCCTTCATGCGTTCGGCTTGACTCCGGCGACAACGGGATTGCGCAGTGTGCCGAGGCCTTGGATGGTGACTTCGGTGACGTCGCCGGGTTTGAGGAACACCGGCGGGGTGCGGGCGACGCCGACGCCTGAAGGGGTGCCGGTATAGATGAGGTCGCCGGGCAGCAGCGTCGAGACGTGCGAGAGATAGCTCACCAGGTAGTCGATCGGGAAGATCAGCTGGTTGGTGTTCGACTGCTGCATGATTTGGCCGTTGAGGCGCATGGCGATTGCGAGATTGCCTGGATTGGGGACTTCATCGGCGGTCGCGAGCCACGGGCCGAGCGGGGCGAAGCTGTCGAATGATTTGCCGAGCAGCCATTGCTTGCCGGGCTTGTTCTTTTGCCAGTCGCGGGCCGAGACGTCGTGTCCGCAAGCGTAGCCTGCGATGTAATTCATCGCGTCCTGGCGCGGCAAGCGGCGGGCCCGCCGGCCGATGACGATCACAAGCTCGGCTTCGTAGTCGACTTCGTTGGATTCAGGCGGCAGCTCGATCGGCGCCTCGGGGCCGCGAAGCGTCGTCGGAAACTTGCAGAAGATGACCGGCTCGTCGCCCGCTTTGGCGCCGGTTTCTTTCGCGTGGTCGGCGTAGTTTAGCCCGACGCAGATGATCTTCTGCGGGTCGAGGACTGGCGCCAACAGCGTTACTTCGCCGTACGGAATGGCGGGGCCGCTTTCGCAGGCGCGGCGGGCGGCGTCAAGTGCGGCGGCACCTTGCTCGAGCAGTTGCTTCACCGATCCCGGCAAGCGCGGATCGCGGGCGGCCAGGTCGATTACTTCAAGGTTGTCTTGATCACCGCGGACGCAGCCAACTCGGGGCTGTCCGTTCGACTGGAACGTGACGAGTCGCATGCTTTGGTTCGACGTGTGACGAAGTGTGCAATTGGCGATGTCGTATTAGCTGTACGGATTGTAGCGGTCCCGCGGCGGGTTGCGAATTGGCGGATTCTAACATGGAAATCGGGCACTTCGCGGCAAGTCGCCGAGCGGAAACGCGGCGTCGTGACGACGCCGGCTAACCGGTGGAGAGCCAGTCATTTTTGTTCGGCCAGACCCGAGGGCGTGACCTACGTTTTAGGGGCCACTGGCTCAAAAAAGCGTCGGGTTCGGCGCGAATCTCCACCCGCGAACTGGTAGCTTCACACGCGCATGTTGTCCGACGCGACAAGCTCTTCGCTCGACCCGTTTTCGGCCGGTTTCGGCATGCCGTTGGACGTCCACGCGCTGGCTGAGCGGCGACGGCAGGAAACGCAGTCGCGGGTGGCGGAAATCAATTCGCTGTTGAGCGCGCTTGAGGAAGCGGCGACGGAGGCTGATCCACCGTCCTTTAGTCCGGAGACGCCGGCAGCGCCCCGGCCGGTTGATAACCGCTACAACAAGCTCATTCAGGTTCGGCTGGGCATAGCCAGCGGCTTGTACACGGCCCTGCAGCACAAGCATCCGACCACGGCTTCGCACAGCCTGCGCGTGGCGCTCGGGTGCAGCGCCTGGGCGCTGTACAAGCGGCTGGACGACGACACACGCGACGTGATCGAAGCCGCGTCGCTGCTGCATGACGTCGGCAAGATTTCCATCCCGGACACTCTGCTCAACAAGCGTTCGCGGCTCACGTTGGACGAGCACTCGATCGTCGAGACGCATTGGGAAGCCGGCATTCATATTCTTTCCTGCTGCTGCAGTGCGCCGCGCGTGCTGGACGCCGTGCGGTACGCGGGACGGCGATTCGACGGCATCGGGAGCGATTCATCGGTCGGCGGCGACGATTTGCCGCTGGAATCGCGGATGATCGCGATTGTCGATGCGTTCGACCGAATGACCTCCGACCCCTCGTGCGGACCACTGAGCACGCGGGAAGAGGCGCTGCAATCGCTGAGGGCGGGCGCTGGATCGCTGTTTGATCCGATCCTCGTGTCGCAGTTTGTGGAGCTGTTGGAGAACGACCACGAACTGCTCACGCACCAGGTAGCGGGGCGCTGGCTGAACGAGCTGGGCCGCAAGCAATGCGATCTGCCCTGGCCGCTGCATGATGACGCGGAACAGCCAAGCGTCGCGGTTATCGAAGAGGCGGATCCGAAATCACTGTTCGAGCAACAGCTCATCGACTCGATGCACGACGGCGTGATTTTCGTCGATGAGTTCAAAAATATTTTCATGTGGAGCAAGGGCGCCGAGCGGCTGACGGGGGTCAGCAGCACGGCGGCCGCCGGACGGCAGTTCACGCCGGCGCTCCTGGACATGTGCAACACGGCCGGGCGGCGGATTAAGGACGAAGCCTGCCCGGTGTCGCGGGCGCTGGCGAGCATAGCGCAGCTACGGCAGCGATTGGAGATTCTCGGCCGGCAAGGCGAGCACGTGGCCATCGACCTGCATGCGATTCCCGTGTTGTCGCCGGAGGGCGAATTGCGCGGGGCGACCGTGCTGCTGCAGGACGCGCAGTCCGAGGCGTCGCTGGAGGAAAAATGCGACGCGCTGCACGACGAGGTCACGAAGGACCCGATGACCAAGGTGGCCAACCGGGCGGAATTCGACCGGATGCTGGCGCTGTTCATTGAGGCGCATCAGCAAGCCAGCTTGCCGTGCAGCCTGATCATGTCGGACATCGATCACTTCAAGAGCATCAACGACACGTTCGGCCACCAGGCAGGCGACGACGCAATCATCACCGTCGCGAACTTGCTGAAGACCATGTGCCGATCCGGCGACTTGGTCGCTCGGTATGGCGGTGAAGAGTTCGCGGTGCTCTGTGCGGACTGCACCATGGCCGACGCGGCGGCGCGAGCGGATCAGATTCGCAAGAAACTTTCCGAAACGCCGCACGCGAGCCTGGGGACGCGGAAGCTAACTTCCAGCTTTGGCGTCGCGCAATTGCAGCCGGGCGACACCCCGGAAACGTTGTTGCGGCGATCGGACGAGGCCTTGCTCCAGGCGAAGCAGCAGGGCCGCAACCAGGTGGTGCAACTCGGTATGAACGCTCCTCGACCGTCGAATCAAAAGAAAAAATGGTGGAATTTCGGCATGTTCGCGGCGCCGCCGCTGATTGAGGCGAAGCTAGCGACAGAGGTGCCGATCAACGTGGCGATCGAAAAGCTGCGCGGCTTCGTCACGGATCACAAGGCGAAGATCATTTCCACGCGCGAAAAGCGCGTGGAGCTGGAAATGTCGAGCGAGCAGTTGGGCAACTACCGGCGCCAAGGCGATCGGCCGGCGGTGTACCGGATCGAGCTGGAGTTCTCCGAAGAACGGCGCAAGAAGTCAAACACATTTGGCCTGGCGGCGGGAACATACGCTCAAACCATCGCCGAGGTGACGATCCGGCCGAAGCGGCATCGCAACCGGCGGCGCGACGATCAGCGAGATCGGGCGAAGCTGATTTTACAGAGCCTTAAAGGGTATTTAATGGCGAGCGACGTTGAAGTCGCCGAAGAGAAGTCGCAACCGGCGCTTGGGGCGCACTAAACCAGCGTATGGCGGTCGGACCGAGACCGAAGGTGGGTTAATAACATGCGAAGCGAACTAGTTGAGCCCTCGAACCACTTGCGGCGCCAGCGAACACGTGGCGAACGGAAGCCGATCGTCCAAGAGCGATTGGAGCCGACGGCCATCGATGCGGCGTTTGCCGATGACTCGCTGCCGATGCTTGTCCAGCCGATGCTGCGCCATGACGAAGCGGAAAGCATCAGCGGCCCGACGCTCATTGAATCGCTGCGCGTGAAGCTCCACGCGCTGGAAGAGCAGCACGCGCAGATTCGGCGGATGTTGGACGAGGCTGGCCATCTGCGGCTTGACCCGGCGGCTCGGTAATTTGCGTCCTGAGCGCCCTGCATTCTCTTGCTTGTGCCTGTAATTCACGGGCCTGCTCTGGCCAATTGTCACCGCATGACGATTGCGGTATCTTGAGCAGCGCGGGGCTGATTGTTCGCGCGGCGGTTTGCCGCGCTTCTTTGCCGGCTGCCGCCTGTGCGCAGGACGATGCGCTTCGCTTGCCAGTTTCCACGAGAAGAGTGTCACGGGAGAACGACCATGGCTTATACCTTGCCGCCGCTGCCATATGCGAACGACGCCCTGGAACCGCACATCGACGCCAAGACGATGGAGATCCATCACGACAAGCATCACGCCGCGTACGTGGCCAAGCTGAACGAAGCGCTGCAGGGCGCCGGCGTGCCGGAGCAATCAATCGAAGATCTGTGCCGCAATATCAACAGCGTGCCGGAGAAGATTCGCGGCGCCGTGCGGAACAACGGCGGCGGACATGCCAATCACTCGATGTTCTGGCTACTGCTCAGCTCGCAAGGCGGCGGAAAGCCGAGCGGCAAGCTGGCCGAGGCGATCGACGCGGAGCTCGGCGGGTTTGACAAGTTTAAGGAAGCCTTCAACCAGGCCGGGGCGACTCGGTTTGGCAGCGGCTGGGCGTGGCTGTCGGTGGACAAAAGCGGCAAGCTGCTCGTCGAGAGCACGCCGAACCAGGACAACCCGTACATGGAAGGCCGCACGCCGATCCTGGGCGTGGACGTGTGGGAACACGCTTACTACCTGAAGTACCAAAACAAGCGGCCGGACTACCTGGCGGCGGTGTGGAACATCATCAACTGGAAGGAAGTTGAGAACCGCTACGCCAAGGCGAAGGGGTAGTTGAACACGTCTCACGCCGAGGCACGGACAGCGTAGGGGATTGAACTGGGAATTCAAGATTAACAGGAGGTAACGGAGGTAACAGAGAGGGATTGAAGCACTCTCTGTTACCTCTGTTACCTCCTGTTTTTCTTTGATGCGCCTCAGCGCGAGCACTGTCCAATAAGTGAGGCTAAACGGCAAGCGATTTGGACAGCAGGGCGCTGCTATCATGCGTGCGGACTGCCGTTGACGGTGATTGCGGTGGTCTTCTATTCTTCCGGCGCGTTGTTGCGTGCTGGCGCCGCGGCGAAGTTGGCGCAGGCGTTAAATTTTCCTCATCGCCTACAGGCTGAATTGCCGAAACGCCACTAGTGGAATCACACTTCTTGTCTGCGCTGGACGTTTAGAGCCAGCGCGCATCGACGCACGAAGAAAGCGGACGCCCCATAAGCCAAGGATGGCGGGCGGCGCGATTGAACAAGGCACGGAAGCCATGAAACACACAGTGATGGCCGGCGGACTGATTGTCCTCCTGGGAACGGCGACGCTTGGTTGCAAGACGACGCCGAAGCTGTCTTGGTGGAAGAAAGACAAGGCCGCCGAGGATACCGCGCTGGCCCAAAAGGCCCCGCCATTGCCATCGGAGATTGCCAAGCAAGCCGAGAGCGGCAAGGCGAGTAGCGCGCAACTAGCCGGGGGCGACGCATCTCCGTTCAAGTCCACGGCCTCGATCAAGACAGGCTCCGCGGCATCGGCAAGCGCGACAGGCGGGGGCTATCCCAGCACGTCGGCGCCGGCGTTCAATCCCGGCGCGGCAGCGCAGTTGGCGTCTAGCGCCAGCGGGGCTGGCTCGCAGGTCAGCTCGGCGAACTTGGGCAGCATTTCGATGCCGTACAATCCGTCGGCGGCGCCGGCGATGAAAGCCGCCTCCTCGGCGGGAGCCGCGCCCACTGAGGACGCGGGACGATACTCAAACTCGCTGTTGGCCGGCGGCACATCAGCGGCGAACAGCATGTTGCCGCCGTATGGCCAGGCGGCCGGCGGCGCGGTGAATGCAGCGAGCAATCTTGCTTCCTCGGCGCCGGCCTATGGAAGCTCGGCCGCGAATGCGGCGAATCAGCAACTTGGCGCGGCAGGGGCGGCCGCGAATGTCGCTGCAACTAATGCCGCCAACAACATGAGCAGCGCGGTCAACAACCTCGCGAACTCGATCACGCCCTATTCTCAGGGTCAGAATGGAGCCACCATGGGTGCTCCGCCGGCAACGGCGCCTGTCGCGGGCGCCGCGGGTCAACCGGCAAGCTCGGCGGCGGCTTCCACGGCTGTCGCCGCCGGTCAGCCGTGGCGTCCCGGTGGGACCAGCAGCTATCCAACGGCCGGCGCGGCCTCAGTCACGCCGGGAGCGGTCGAAGTGGCAACGCGGCCCGATGCTCCGGCGACGGGCGTCTCGACAAGCGCGCCGGCCAGCGGCGGCACGACTTCGCCGGTGATCAGCATGCCGTCGTCGCGATACTAAAAAAGTAGGTCCCTTCTGCCGGAAGGGACCTGAGGCGATGAGCGATGCTTCGCGTCTAAGAAGGTCCCGTTCGGCAAGCGGGACCTACTAGGCGCGTGGGGGCGCTACCAGCCCATGACCATGTTGGATTCGATGGCCTTCTGGGCCTGTTCCAGGTCGGCGCCGGTTTCATGCATGTAGAGACGGATCGCGTGGACTTTGTCGCCGCCCGCTTTCGAGAGGCAATCCCGCGCGGTGTTGCAGGGATCGAGCTTGCCGGCGATGCCCAGCGCGCTCTTGGAAATCACCCACGTGTCGCGCGGCCGCTTGGTCAGCCGTAGCACGGTGTCGTTCGGGTAGGCCTCGGAGACGACGCTGGACGCGTCGTCGCTATCGGAGGCCCAGGTGATGATGATATGACTGTCCGTCTCCACTTCGAACAACGGCATGGCGATCTCCTTTTAAGACTAGTCCTGGCGTCTCATCAATTTGGGTGGTAACGCCGTGTCGGGCGTCGCGGGCCTGCCCGCGGAAGCGGGCCTCGCCGGGGCGGCGACGCCTGGTCCAATTGCCTCTACGGTTACTTTAGAGGATGGGCGGGAAGAGGGTCAATCCGCAGCCTTTGGCGGCTGGGAATTGAGCCATTAAGATGCACGAAACCGCGACCATTGGTCGCGGCTTTATGAGGGAATCGGTCGATTCAGCACTACGATTGCAGGGCCAATGGGTTCGGCTCGACCGGTTCGGCTTTCAGCTCGAACGCGTGCCGCCGGACAGTGAGGCCGTTGTGCTGGAAGAGGCAGGCCTCCTGGTGAGTGCGAGCGCTGTAGAGCGCCGAGTCGGCTCGCGACAGGAGCTTTTCGGGCGTCTCGCCGGGCGAAGCCTCCACGACGCCGCCCCAAACCGGACAGTCGAGCTCTCCGAAGGCGGTGCGAACCAGCCGTTCGCCAAAGACCAAGGCTCCGGCAAGCGGCGTTTTGGGCATGAGCACGATGAACTCGTCCTGGCTGTACCGGGCGCAAATATCGTTTCCGCGGACGGATTGCTCCAGGAGCTTGCCCATTGCCTTGAGGCGATCGTCCCATTCGTCGGATTCGAGATCGGCCGGCGTGGGGATGCTAAACAGGCCCAGCGCCAGGCGGCGTTCGCCGTCGGCGTGAGCGGAGAGCATCGCTTCGAGATGTTCGGACATTGACCGCCGGTTTTGCAGGCCGGTTTCCGGATCAATCCGCGTGCTGGCGTAGGTGACGAGCTGGGCCTGCTGTTGGCGAAGCTCGTCGCAGGCGAGCGAAAGGGTCGTGTTGAGCTTCATCGTCGGCCCGAGCAGGGCATCGGCCTGATCGCGCAGCTTTTGCCAGGTCGAATCGCCAGCGCCCTGCTGCATGAGCCCGAGCTGCGATTGGAAGGCGTCCACGGCACACAGCTGTGCCGCCGATTCGGCTTCGATCCGCAGGACGATGTGCTTGAGCTCTTTGGCAATGCACTGAGCGCGGGCGAGCTCGATGAGCAGCGTCACGTCCCCATTGGGCAGGATGTTGCGCCGCGTGCGGCGGCCGAAGACGTAGCCAAGCACGGCCACGGCGGCCAGCGCCGTCGTGTCCAGCAGTAATCCTTGAGTGAGCAAGTCGGCGAGCATGTTGGCGGCGCCTTGTGAATTGTCTTGGGGTGAGCGGTGCAGCGTGCGCGTCGATGGCGCGCTTAGTAATTGTGCCGCGAGCCGTAGCCGCGCATGCAGAGGAAGCCGGCCGCCGAGGCAATGGCCAGGAACAACAGCCATTCCTCGGTGCTAAGCGCGGCGGCCCATTGCCAGGCGTCGTGGACGCCGGTCTGGAACCAATGGCCAATGGAATCGAGGATGCGCATGGCGGAAACTCAGGCGGCTGACCGACGAACCGCGAACGCACCGGGCGCAGGCGGGCATATCAAAGTCTAGGTCAGGGCGTCCGCGGCTCGGCGAAGTGTGCCGGCGGAGGATGTCGACCGTTTTGACCGAGTGACAGGCCGTAGAACCATCATGGCCGTCACAATCGGCGCAAAGAGAAAGGCCTGACGGTTCAATCGATGCAACCGACAGGCCTTCTAACAAGCGACGCCGACGGGGCTCGAACCCGCAACCACCGGATCGACAGTCCGGTACTCTAACCAATTGAGCTACGGCGCCTTACGCGAAATGCCAAGCATCCGCGGACCCAGAAATATAACCGGCGAAATGGCCGCCGGCAAGCGGCTGGGCGGCGTCTTCACTGGGCCGCCTTTTCTGTCGCCTTGTGCTTCGCGGCGGCAGGCATCGGCGGCTTCTCGCGTTCGATTCGCTCCACGAGCGCCTTGAAATCAGCACGCTCCAATAGCGGTTTGAAGGCGGCGTTGTGCTGAACGTCTTTGATCGAGATTTCCTTGCCGAAATAGCTGGAGAGACCGGTGCGGCGGCGGAGAATGCCGGCTTCCCACGCGCCCTGAAGCTCTTTGACGGCGTCGGCGGCGAGTGGTTCGGCAACTTGGCGGCGCTCAGCTTCGGACAGCTTCGCGTTGGCGAGCACCGCGCCGGCGGCGTACGCCAGCGTTTTCGCGGCCACGATGTGGTCGGACGCTTCGCCGGTCAGCGCCGGAAACGCGCGGGCCTGGTCGCCGGCGAGTTGGTAGTCACCGCGGTCGGCCAGTTTGTTCAGCTCGCCGCTACGGACCTGCAGCAGGAACCCGAATCGCTGCGTTTTGGCCACCGCCAGCAGAGCCTTCACAATGCTTTCCATCCAGGGAACCGCGGTGAGCTCGTCGAGCTCGGCGGATTTCGCGGTGAGCCGATCCAGCTCCTTCATGCCGTCCACGAGCAAGCCCTTCGTCAACAGACAGCCGCTGCGGTCGATGAAGACATCGGCCAATGCTAAGTGAACCTCGTTGAAACGCGGCGCCAGCTTGGCCAGACGTTTGAAGGTGGCTTCGGCTTCGTCGAGCATCTTCATCGCATCGTCAGTGCGGTTGGACTTCGCGAGCTGCTGGGCGATCGTGTACTGCAATTGGCCGAAGGTGTAGAGCGTATCGACGTTCTCGCCGGTTTGACGACTCACCTGTTCGAGGGATTGCATCGCATGATCAAAAAGCGGTTTCGATCTCTCGTCGTGGTTGTGCTTGTGATAGGCGGATCCCAGGGAGCTTTCATATTTGGCCAACGAGATGTGCCGCTCAATTTCCTGCGGGAACTGGGCCGCCAGTTTTTCCTCGATGCTGACCGCTTCCTCTAGCTGCGCGATCTGCTGGTCGGTGACATAATTGTCCATCAGCGGCCGATGGAGCGTGCCGAGGGCGTGGAGCAGCGCGGCGCGCAACGAGCGATAGTGGGGCACATCGGGGTTCGTGGCCTCGATCTTATCGAGCACGGCGAGTGCCTGCTCATATTGCTCGCGCGCCGGGTCATGCTTGTTTTCACGAGCGTCGAGGAACGCGGCGTCGGTCAAAATTCGCGCCAACGAGTTGCCCAGGTCCGCGACGGTTGGGCGTTCATTGAACAGGGCCTGCATCAACTCGCGAGATTCCTTGTAATGCTCGCGTGCCAGGTCGAACTGCCAAAGAGCCTGGCCTTCCAGATTAGCCGTCTGATGCAGCGCGCTGGCGAGCCGATAGCGGACGTCGCGGCTGTCGTCCACGTTGAGCGTCTTCAGATCAATCGAGCGCAGCTGAGTGATGCCGCCTTCAAAGACTTTGGCGGCCTCCTCCATTTGGCCAAGCAGGCGGAGGCGTTCGCCTTCGAGGCTCGCACAATAGGCTAGAGAGGTGCTTGTCTCTAAGTTCGTTGGCTCGGCGGCGTGCAAGGCGACGAAGCGCTTGCGGGCCTCGGCAATCGGCGCCGCCGCGGCCGCTGCATTGTGCAAGTCGTTGTAAATTTCGCCGATCGCTTCGTAAGCGTAGCCGGCGCGCTGCGAGTAGGTGTGGTTGTCCGGGAACTCTTCAGCCAACCCATTGAGAATCTCGGTGGAACGGCCGTAGGATTCGAGCGCTTTATCCATCTGGCCTAGCTGCCAGAAGGTTGAGCCGAGCTGGTGATGGGCGCGGCCGCGGTCCGAGCGGGCCTGCTCCGACTCGCCGGCCTGCTTGGCGAGCGCCGCGTAAAACTCGACCGCCGCTTGCTGCAGGTCGCGACGGAGCGATTCCATGCCGTATCGTTTGAGCTGTTCGTTCTGGCTGAGCTTGTCGTATCGCTCAAGCGACTGGCGGGCCAACTGCAGGAGCTCTTCATTCCGTTCGGTTTGGCGATCGGCTTCGGCCTTCGCGGTGAGCGCCTCATTCTTCAATTTGACGGCGGCGTCTCTGGCTGCGTTTAAGAGAAAGCTGCCCCCAGCCAACCCGATGACGGCCATGACCAGCACGCCGCCGCTGGAGGTGACAAGCGTGCGGTGTTTCTTCACCCACCGCCAGGAGCGCGACGCGAACGACTCGCGCAGCGCCGTGACCGGCTCGTCGGCCAGCCACGCTTCAATATCCTCGGCCAGTTTTCGCGCCGACGGGTATCGGTTCGCAGGCGCCAGCGCCATGGCTTTGAGGCAAATGGCTTCGAGGGCCTTGGGGACAACCGGCTTCACTTCGCGCGGCCGGGGGAATTCGCCGCGCTGCACGCGTTGGATGACGATGCCCAGATCGTCGTCCGCCTGCGGGGCCCGACCGGTGAGCAGCATGAACAGCGTCGCGCCAAGGCTGTACACGTCGCTCGCCGGGCCGAGTTGGTCGAGGCGGCCGGCGGCTTGCTCGGGACTCATGAACGCCGGCGTGCCGACGGCGGAGCCCATTTGCGTTGGCGCCGAGCCGCTGCCCGACTGCGGTTCCAGTGCGACTTCGGGCAGCTCGAGCGGCGGCAGGTCCTCGCTTCCATGCGCGGCTTCACCGGCCTGGCCGAGCGGCTTCGCCAAGCCCCAATCGACGACCAGCGTCTCACCGAAGCGACCGAGCATGATGTTGCCGGGCTTAAGGTCGCGGTGCAGGACGCCGCGGCTATGGGCGTATTCCATCGCGTTGCAAACGTCGATGAAGCGGTTCAACAGCCGGCGAAGCTGCAGGACGTCGGCCGGATTCGACCAACTAGGATCCGCTTCGCGGTGAAAGCGCTCGATCGCCTGGGCGAGGCTATCGCCGCGGATGAACCGCATGGCGTAGTACGGCCGGCCATCGGCATATTGACCCAGGCCGTAAATCGGCACGACGCCGGGGTGCTCCAGGCCGCCGGTGATTTCGGCTTCTTGCAGAAAACGCGCGCGGCTATCCGGATTGTCGGCATGGCGGTCGTGAAGCTCCTTGAGCGCGACTTCGCGGTTCAGCTCCACATCGCGGGCGACCCACACTTTGCCCAGGCCGCCGGCGGCGTGAGGCCGGAGCGGCTGAAAGCGCTCGTTCTTTTCCCGCGAGCCGAGCCACGGCATGGCCACTGTCGCAAAGTTATCGCCGTCGGGAGTTTGAGAGCCGGCGCGAGCGAGGCTCGTCTCGACGTCGGAATCGCGGATGCTCGCCAGCTCTTGACGCAGCGGCGCCAGCGGGCTGATCGAGGCCAGGCTTTGCTCGACGCGTCCGCCATGCTGTTCGATGTGCTTGTTGACCAGCGCCTCCAAAAGCGCGTGCGTGTCGGGCGACAGGGCTCCGGCTGCGAGCAGGTGTTTGCCCAGTGGCTTGGCCTTGTCGAGCACCCACAAATTCATCGCCGAGATGAGCTGGTCCTGCCGAACGAAATCCATCTGCACGGCGAGAATGCCGAACAGGAGATTGCGATCAGCGGCGGGGGTGACTTGGGCCTGCACGTGGAAGCGAAGCGGGCGAGGTGACAGGAGTCGCAGCGGGAGGCTATCGCCGCGCAAGTGTAGGCCTCTCGCTTCGCGAGAGGCAACCATCTCGCGGAGCGAAATGGCTACACTTGTTGCCATTCTGGCTCATTTCCCGGGCAACTGCCACACCGTCGTGTCGCCCGAGACGCCCTGTTGTTTGGCGGCGTTCGCCCGCTGGCCGAGGGCCGCGGCGGCGGCGTCGTCGGGGAAGTCGGCGGCGAGGCGCGCGGCACAGTCGGCGGCTCGATCAAGCTCATCTCGTTCGAGGGCCGCCAACGCTTCTCCATACCGCGAGCAGCGAACGTCCCAATCGGCGGGCGCTTTGGCGATGATTTCGTACAAGTCGATGGCGTGCTCGATGTTCACGACGCGCACCCGGGCCAATCGCCTGACCGAGGCGCCGGGCGGAAGCTTTCCCAGCGTCTCGCCCGTGATCAGGCAATCCGCGCCGAGATACTTCGTGGCGCCCTGAACGCGGCTGGCAACGTTCACCACGTCGCCGAGCGGGCCGTATTTGAATTTCTGCCGGGAGCCAGTGTTGCCGACGCGCGCGACGCCGGAGTTCAGCCCGATGCCAAGCCGTACAGGGCCGCCAAGTTCTTGTTGCCAACGGGCGTTGATTGTATCCAGCTCATCCATCATCTGCCGTGCGGCGAGGCACGCGAGCACCGCATGGTCGGCCTGTGGCACGGGGGCGCCCCACATCGCCATCAGCTCATCGCCCAGGTAATCGACGAGCACGCCGTCGTGAGCGAGCACGCATTCCGAGAGGGCGCCCATCGTGTCCTGAATCCAGGACATGGTGCGCGCGGGTCCAAGCCGTTCGCTCACGCGGCTGAAGCCGCGGATGTCGGCGAACAGGAGCGTGACCTCGGCGTTGCGTCCTTCGAGCAGCCGCGGATCGCGCTCCAGTTGCGCGGCCAGTTGTGGCGTGAAGAACTGCTCGAAGCGCACCCGGGCGGCAAGGGCGGCTTGCTCTTCCTTGAGCCGAGCAAGGCCCGCCGCGATGCCGCTCGCCAGCAGTTCGACGAGCTTGGCTTCAAACGCGCTGATCTCCGGGGCGCCGACGCACGATCCGCCGCTGCGGCGATCGCCGTACAGCGCTCCAATAACCTGTCCTGTCCCGTCGAGGATGGGCGCCGCGACCAGCGCGGAAACGTTCTGCAGACTGCGCGGCGTGCCGGCCGACTTGGCGGGCACACTGTGAAAGGTGCGGCGATCGCGCCGCACCTGGCCAAGCAACGTCTGGCTTGGCGCCCAGGCTTCATGGGTCAGGTCATTGAGCGCGCTGTACAGCGCCTCGATCTTCCACCGGCCGTCGGCGCTGCAGTCCAGCACCGCCGCGGCGTCGAGACCGACGATCTTTACCGCGGCTTTGGCGGCTTGCTCGGGAAAGTCACGCGTGCTGGCCGCGCTTTGGAACACGCTGAGGACCGATTCGAGCCATTGTAGGAGCTTTGCTTCTTCGAGGGACGAGACCGGCGGACCCAGCGCTGTGGGCGTCGCCTGGCGGCCGGGCGGAATCGTTAGCTCAGGCAAGCCTTCGAGCGAAAGGTCATCGTCTTCCGGCGGATCGACGCGCAGTGCATATTCGCCGTGGTGGTCGAACTGCACGAGCACCGGCGGCGTGGTGGACGTCGCCTCGCCGGGCGCGAGCTGCGCGTTGTTCACCTGGAGCGGCAGCGTGGCACTGAGATTGCGCAGGCGAATCTGGCCGCCGGCGCCAGGCGCCAGTTCGACGTGCGAACGAGAGATTTCGACGCGATCGCTCGGCGCCAGGATAATCCGGCTGTCGCGGGCGTGATCGAGCCGCGCCGCCGGCGGCGGTTCGCCCTCACGTTGGCGGCCGATTTCAAGCGTTGCATCGAGCATCGTCGCCAGCACACGCCGCTTCCGGTGGTAGTAGTACACCGGGCAGATCACCTCGGGCTGGGTGGCAGCGGATGCGACTGGTTCGGGGTTGGACATCGATTGCTGGAAATGCCCCGGCGACGACTTAGAGAAAGAGACGTAAGGAGCGGCTTTTCGCCGCTCGTCCATTAGAATTCGTCGCCGCCAGCGTTCCAAGCGGCCACGCGAACGGGGTCGGGAGTCTTTTGCGACTGGGGAGCGTGCTTTGAGTGGTGAATCTCCAGTCGCAAAAGACTCCCGACCCCATCAGACTCGCGACCCCATCAGACTTCCACCGCGCAACGTTCTCAACGATCCGCGACGCGGAACTAGCCGGCGGCCCACGGCCGCCGGGAATGGCCATGCCTCCGTTGTGCCACTTCTTCCCGGCGGCAAGTGTGCCGCCGGCTATTTACTGACTGAACGATTGGTGGCGCGTGCCTTCGCTTCCCCGCCGGTCGCTGGCTCACTTTGCACGCGATAGCTACTATAGCTGGATGAAGAGGCTTAGGATTCCGGCTGTTTTCCTGGCGTTTTGCGCATGGCGGTCCTTTGCCGCCGCCCAGTCCTACGACCCGCCGGCTAATTACTACAACACGGCCACGGGAACCGGCGCGGCGCTCAAACAGCAGCTTAACGACATCATCGACGGGCACACCGACATCGGTTACGACGCCGCCCGCTCGGCCCTGCAGGTGACGGACTCCGATCCGAATAGCCCGGGGCACATGATCACGGTTTATGATCGAACGTCCGTTAATGTCGCCGCGATCAATCCCAATAGTGACATACCCGGATGGGACTCAGGCGACACTTGGAATCGGGAGCACACCTGGCCTCGCAGTCGCGGCGTCGGCTCCTCGGGCCCGGACGACGCCGATTTATTCGAGCTTCGGCCGGCGCTGACGTCGAACAATGGCGATCGCGGCAATCTGAATTACGGGGGCGCATTTGGCCAGCCATGGGGCGTGGTTACTGACAATGGCGCCAGCTACTGGTATCCCGGCGATGCCGACGCCGGCATGATCGCACGACAGGAGTTTTACATGTCCGTCCGATATGACGGCACGGAAGGAAGTACGTCGGACTTGGAGATTGGCGCCGGGAATCCGGCGGCGACTTCGTCGCCGCCGCAGCTGGGAAACCTCAACCGACTCATCGAATGGAACTATCTGGCTCCGCCGGACAACTTCGAACGCCGTCGCAATCAAATTATTTACGACCAGTATCAGCACAATCGTAACCCGTTCACCGATCGGCCAGAGTACGTCTGGTCGGTGTTCGTCAATCAGACCAACGACAGCTCGCTGACGTTGCAGGGCGCCGCGCCGACCGCCAACGCCGCAACGACGCTGAATGTGGACTTGGGCCGCGTGCTGGTTGGTGCGTCAGCTCCTGCAGCGGCATTAGTTATGCTCAACAAGGCTGGACTGAATGGCACGTATTATCAAGTGACGACGGCTGGCGCGGCGACTAGCTCCGTCATCGGTCGGTACAACGCCTTTGCTACCGGCGCCACTGGCAGCAAGACAATCTCGGTCGGACTGAACACAACCACCGCTACGGCAGGCTTGAAGTCTGGGACCGTGACCATCGACAACCTCGACATCACGACCATGGGCGGCGCCGGCAAGGGCGCCAGCGACGGGAACGACACGGTGAACGTGACTCTCAGCGTGCTGGGCCACGCGAACCCTTCGTTCAGCGGGTCGAGCGACGTGAACACGCTCACCTACGACTTCGGCACAGTGACACAGAACTCCGCGGCGCCGACGATTGGCTTCGACCTGGCGAACCTCGTAACGACGGCTGGATTCACCGCTGGATTGGATTTGGACTCGATTGTCGCCGCGGGACAATCGAGCGTGCTGACCACCGATCTGGCTACGTTTCCAGGCGCCGCAACATTGGCTGCCGGCGCGAGCAATCATTATCTCGCCACTTTCGACACATCCACCGTCGGCCAATTCTCAGCGAGCTATACGCTGAACTTCTCCGACGAAAACGTGCCGGGCGCCGCGTCGCTCGGCAGCCTGGTGCTCAATCTCAACGGCATCGTGCAAGCGCCCGTCTTTACGACGACAGGCGACTTCAACGGCGATGGAATCGTGGACGGCGCCGACTATCTTGTATGGCAAAGCCACGCCAGCGGCCCCGGCTCACTCCACACGGGCGATGCAAACGGCGACGGCCTTGTGAACGCCGCGGACCTCGCAGTTTGGACGAGTCAATTCGGATTCAGCGGAGGCGGCTCCGTGCAAGGCGTGCCCGAGCCTTCGAAGCTGGGCCTCATTGCTGTACTCGTACTGGCCGCTCCTCGCCATCGCCTATGGCGAAGATCCGCCTGAATCCTACCTTTCGATTGATGCTGTTTTCTTGCATCGCCAGCGGCTAGGATGGCGCTATCGGCGCCCGTAGCTCAGTTGGA
>JAICUM010000675.1 GCA_025935855.1 Pirellulales bacterium
CTGCTGGCGGTGGCCGCGGTATTGGCGGCGCTCGCGGCGGGGGAGATGCGGCGGATATACGCCCAGCGCGGCGTCGTGCTGCGGTCTTCGTCGGTGTACACGGGGGCCCTGTTGCCGGTGCTCGTGAGTGGCGTGCCGGCGGTGTTTCCAAAGGTCATGCTCAATCCCACGGTGGGCGCCTTCGGCTGGTTGGCGCTTGGGCTGTGCTTTGGACTGATGGCGGTGTTTGCCGGTGAGATGCGTCGGTACGATGCGCCGGGACATTCGATCGTGAACGTGGCCCATGCAGCGTTGTCGGTGTTGTACGTCGGCGGGCTGATTGGCGTCTTGGTGCAGTTGCGAATCGTGAACGCCCCGGGTGATGTGAGCGGATGGAAGGGGCTTTATCCGCTACTCGCGACGATCGTCACGGTGAAGCTCGGCGATATTGGGCAGTACGTTGTCGGCCGGACGCTGGGGAAGCACAAGCTCGCGCCACTCATCAGCCCGGGCAAGACGTGGGAGGGCGCCGTGGGCGGAATTTTGCTGGCGACTTTGTTGGCCGCGATGCTGATCAACTTTCTCAATGGGCGTATCAACGGATTTCACCCGGCGGCGTTCGTGGTCATCTGGGGTTTCGCCATTACCGTGGCCGTGGCGGGGCTGATCGGCGATCTGGCCGAATCGCTACTGAAGCGCGACGCGGGGGTGAAGGATTCGAGCGACTGGATGCCGGGATTTGGCGGCGTGCTGGATATTCTGGATTCCGTGCTGTTCGCCGGGCCGGTGGCGTACCTGTGGTGGGTGATTGGGATTTTGCGACCTTAAATAGACCGGCCATTCTGGCCGGACGGGACTCATCGATCTGACTAGCCTCGCCTGGATTTCGACGCTGGGCGCCGAGCCAGAATGGCTCGGCTATATAACTTGGGATCCTTCCAAGTGGTTCCTGTGTAAGCGGTTAAGGCGCGAAATTGAAGGCTGGCCGTTTTGTTCGCGCCAGCCGGGTATATTTGAGGTAACGCCCTGAGGCTTGACCGTCATCTGGCCTTCGGCGGGCGTCGCGATAGGATGGAGGTTTCCGGAGCAGCGCAACTGCGCCTGGAAGCTATTCGCCAAGTTCCACGAAGAGGCATTCAGCGGTCCTTTGACTCGGCCGCACGTGCATGATTGAAGCATCCATTGCCGTCGGCAATGCGGAAGACCTTGTCTTGCTCCTCGGAGCCAAGGACCAGTACCTGAGACAAATCCGCGGAGCGATCCCCGCGAAGATTTCGACTCGCGACGGCAAGGTCGTCGTGCAGGGCGAGGAGGATGCCGTCATTCAGGCGACGGCGGTCTTGGAAGAACTGAAAGCGACTATCGGCCGGCACGGGCCGATTGATTCGGAGCAGGTGTCGCAGATCATCCACCGCGTGACGGGGAACGGGTCGCCGCTGCCGGCTTCGCCGATCGACATTCGCAGTGGGCGGAAGATTCGGCCGCGCACCCCCGGGCAGAGCGAATACGTGCAGGCTATTCGCACGCATGACTTGGTCGTTTGTACGGGACCGGCCGGCACCGGCAAAACTTACCTCGCGGTGGCGACGGCGGTCGAGGCGCTACGGGAACAATCGATTCGCAAGCTCGTGCTGGTGCGGCCGGCTGTGGAAGCCGGCGAAAGCCTAGGCTTCCTGCCGGGCGACCTGCAGGCCAAGATCAACCCCTACCTGCGGCCCTTGCAGGATGCGCTGCGCGACATGCTCGACCATGAGCAAGTGCGGCGTTACATGGAGGACGACGTGATTGAGGTCGTGCCGCTGGCCTACATGCGCGGGCGGACGCTGAACAACGCGTTCATCATCATGGACGAGGCGCAGAACACGACGGTCGCCCAGATGAAGATGTTTCTCACCCGGATGGGCGAGGGCTCAAAGATGGTGGTGTCCGGCGACACCTCGCAGGTGGATTTGCCGATTCATGCCAAGAGCGGTCTGGTCGACGCGCTGCACCGGCTGCAGGGGATCGAGGGCTTCGCCGCCGTGCGGCTGACCGGATCGGATATTGTCCGGCACCGATTGGTTCAGGAAATCGTCCGAGCGTACGAGGAGGGCGGGGGATGACCGTGATGCTAGATGTTCGATGCTTGATGCTGGATAAACGACAGCATCAGTCATCGAGCATCGAACATCCAGCATCCAGCAACTATGTCCATTGGCTCTCCGAAACGGACGCGTCAGCAGCGGGTGGCGGCGGTGGAATTGCCGCCCGGCTTTTGGAAGACGCTGTGGATGAACCTGCAGCGCGGGGCGGTGTTGCTGCGGCTGGCGATGTGTGCGTTGGCGGCTCTTTTCCTGCTCGTGTTCACCCATGCCTGGGACCCGCCGTTCCGACATCGGCTCGGCGAGATTCCAAAACGCGATCTTATCGC
>JAICUM010000318.1 GCA_025935855.1 Pirellulales bacterium
CCAGCGTTTCGCCCGCGTCGTTGCGGCCGACAATCTCGAACCCCAGCACCGCGTCCTCGTAACCGTTGCGCGGAGCAATCGCCAGCAGCGGCCCCTGGGTCGAATCGATCAGCACCTTGCCGCCCGCCGGCGGTCGCACGATCAGACTATCCGCGATGACCACGTTGCCGAGCTCCACCAGGTTCAACAGCGGATGGCTGCGGTCCCAATCGATGATTTGCGGCGAGTTCACCTTCTCCCCCGACGACTTCTCCTTCCACCCCGCCAGCGGCGGCAATCGTCCGATGAACAGCGTATTGGCCAGCGGCATCTGCTCTGGCTTCTCCGGCGCGCACTGATCGAAGATCACCAGGTCATACGTCTCCGATTGCATCTGCCGGTGAAAGTCAGGCGACTTCATCGCGTCCGGCGCTACCTTCTCGACCTTGCCGAACCGCTTCGTCCGGCCGGTCGAAAGCCCCAGCTCCAGCGCATGATCGCCCGGCGTCACCAACAGCACCTTCGCCTGCTTCTGCGGATCGAGCGCCGCGTACGCCGTGTTGTCGATCGCCAGCCGATCGTTCATCTCCTTTGGCGGCGAAAGCTTCGCCTCCAGCTTTCCGGAGGTGTTATCCGCGAGGTTGAAGGTCGTCCCCGCCACATCCTTCGCCGGAATCTTCAGCCCCGCCGCGTCCAGCAAATGCCCGTCGAGATACAGTTCCACCGTCGCCGATTGCTCCTCGTCCGTGAAGTTCGCCGCCTGCACGAACGCCTGCCGCTGTTCCGGGTGCGATTCATTCCGGCTCGTGTTGAACGCCGTGATCGCCAGGTTATTCGCCTCGAACGAGCCCATCGGCAAATACTTCGCCGCGAGATTGCCCAGCGAAAAGTTCTCCACCGCCCCGAACCGCCCGTCGCTGAAAATGTACAGATCCACCGGTTCCTGCTTGGTCACATCAACTTCGGCGCCCCCTTCCTCGATCGACACGCGCTCCGGGTTGGCAAACCCGTCCGCCAGTTCCAGCGCGCCGCGAATGTTCGTCGGCTTCGACGTCGGCTGAATCCGATCGAGCGCCTCGCGCAGCAGCCGCCGGTTGTCCGTGAATTCCTGCACGACGTCCGGCTCTTCGTCGAACGCGATGATCATCGCCGACATCTTCGACCCGAGCTGGTCGATGAGCGTGCCGATGCGCTTCTTCGCCGCGTCCAGCCGCGTGCCGCCCTCCACGTCGGTCGCCGACATGCTCGCCGACCGATCAATCAAAAAAATAAACTTCTGCCCGCTCAGCGTTTCCCCCAGCCACCCCGGTCGCAATAGCGCCAGAATCGCCAGCCCCACGAGGAGCAGTTGCAACAACAGCAGCAAATTCCGCCGCAGCCGCTGCCACAAGCTGTTCACGTGCAGGTCTTCAATGACCTTCGTCCACAGATAAGTGCTCGGCACCTCGAGCGGCTGCCGCTTAAGCTTCAAGAAGTACAGCGCAAAGATCGCGATGGGCACGGCGCCCATGACGATCCAGGCCGCCGGCCCCAGCGTGTTGCGAAAGAATTCCGTCATTAATTCATTTTTCCGCAGATGACGCAGATGTCACAGATAAGAAAGGCAACATTTCTGACGAGCTTGCTATCGTGCTTCATTCATTCTTTCTCTTATCTGCGATCATCTGCGCCATCTGCGGACAATCACATCAGCGAACCAGACCTCGCCGCCTTAGATGCTGCCCGACCAAATCCGCCACCGGCAGCTTATTGCTCGCCAGCATATAGTGCATCCCCCGCCGCGTGCAGAACTCCTGCGCCCCGCGCGTGAAGGCGCTCAGCGTTTGCTGGTACCGGGCCAACAGCGGTGCGCTCACCGTGATCTCCGCCTCGTCATTATCCTCGCAATCCACCAGCTTCAAGTCGCCCTTCACATCCGGCTCCAGCTCCTCCTGCGATAGCGTGTGAATCACATAGCAGTCCATCTCATTGGATACGAAGTATCGCAGCGCCGTCTCGTACCCCTCCTTGTCCATCAAGTCGCTCATCAAAAGCACGATCCCTTTGCCCGGATTGCGAATGCAAAAGTTCTTCACCCCCGTGGCCAGCGACGCCGTCTCCCCCGGCTGGATCGAGTCGATATGCTGCAGCATCCGCCACACGCTCGCCCGGCCCCGCAGCACCGGCCCCCGATCGCTCGGCTTCTGCCCGAGACTCTCAATCCGCACCCGATCCGCCCGCACGAGCCCAATGAACCCCAGCGCCGCCGCGAGCTGCTTTGCGTACTGCAACTTCGTCGGATCGCCGAAATCCATCGACATGCTCGCGTCGATCAGCGCGTAGAAGTGCAGATCTTCCTCTTCCAGAAACAGCTTGATGATCAGCTTGTCGAGCCGCGCGTATAGATTCCAATCCAACTGCCGCAGATCATCCCCCGCCACATAGTTTCGATAATCCGCGAACTCAACGCTCTGCCCCTTACGCTTGCTCCGCCGCTCCCCCTTCATCCGCCCGCGAAAAATCTTGCGCGTGACAAGCTCCAGCCGCTCCAGCTTCGCGAGCAGTTCAGGACTCAGCAGTTCGGTCTGTGTACCTGGCATTGGATACTAGGGAATATA
The DNA here is from genome assembly GCA_025935855.1 of Pirellulales bacterium. Taxonomy (GTDB): domain Bacteria; phylum Planctomycetota; class Planctomycetia; order Pirellulales; family Lacipirellulaceae; genus Lacipirellula. The sequence goes on from JAICUM010000318.1 coordinate 2,577, forward strand.
GTTGACCGAATCGCTGAATTCGCCTGGATCACCGGCGATCGCCAATAGGTCTAGCCACTCCACCACCTCTCGGAAAGTAGCTTGACGTCTCACCAAAATAACACCCGGACTGTGGCGACCATCCGCAAGATGGAGCTTTAAATAACGCGGCAGTGTTCGATGGTCTTGAGAGACTACGATTCGAGACTCCCTCTCAGCCCACCGCAGAATCTCCTGGTCCTTGACGCCTGTTGGGAGTTCCGGAATTCCGCCGATGCGAAGAACATCGACCGGAGTCGAGGCTCTCTCGTTATGAGCCACAATCGCTTGCCACAGCGGACCGCGAAAATGCTCATCCAGCAGAAAGGCCAGTGGCATAGATCAGTGAGCCTGCGACTGGGCAACATTCGACTTCTCGCGTAACGCGAGACGCTGCCGCAGTTGCTCAAGATCAATATGGCGGCCATTGCGGCTCATTTCCTCAAGTTCCGCCGTATATGCCGCGACGTATTCATCGACCTCGCGCTGATTCTCCAAGTAAAACGCGATGACCTTATAGATGTGTGAAAGCCGGAGGGACGGGTAACGGCAGGCGATCATTTCGGCGCAGTCGCCCTCGGTGAAATCTCTGATGACGTCGTACAGGCCAATACGGTGGCCAGTTAGACGAATGTCGCCGTCCTGTTCATCCAAGAAATCGGGAAGATTCATAGGTAACTCCCAACGATACTATCTCCAAAGATCAATTCTAGACTGAAAAGGCCGGTGGAATAGACTGAGCTGCCTGGCGAAATCTTCTAATGCAGTCATTTCTATTACGCCGCCTTCGTGTCATCCGCCTTCTCCGACACCTTCTTCAGAACCTCCGTCAGCACGTGATCCGTATCCACCCCCTCCGCCTGGGCCTCAAAATTCAGAATCACCCGATGCCGCATCGCCGGCAGAAAAACCCGCCGCACATCCTCGAAGCTCACGTTGTACCGCCCGCTCAATAGGGCGCGCACCTTCGCCGCCAGCGTCACCGTCTGCGCCCCGCGCGGGCTGGCGCCCCACCGCAAATACTGATTCGTGATCGGCTGCGCGAACTCCCCTTGCGGGTGCGTCGCGAGCGTCAGCCGCACGATGTAGTCCTGAACGTGCGGCGCCACGATCACCTCGCGGATCAGCCTCTGCCACTTCACGATCTCCTGCCCGTCCATCACCTTATCCGGCGACACGTCCACGCCGCGCGTCGTCCGGTCGATAATTGCCGACAGCTCCTCACGCCCCGAATACCCCACGATCAGCTTGAAAAAGAACCGGTCGAGCTGCGCTTCGGGCAGCGGATACGTTCCTTCCTGCTCCAGCGGATTCTGCGTCGCCATCACGAAGAACGGCGCCTCCAGCTCGAAAATCTTCCCCGCGATGCTCACCCGCCGCTCCTGCATCGCCTCCAAGAGCGCCGACTGCGTCTTCGGCGTCGCCCGGTTGATTTCGTCCGCCAGGCAAATCTGCGTGAAGATCGGCCCCTTCTGGAACTCGAACACCCTCTTCCCCTCGGGCGTCTCCACCACCATGTTCGTGCCCAGAATGTCCGCCGGCATCAAGTCGGGCGTGAATTGAATCCGCGAGAAGTGCAAATCCAGCGTCTGCGCCAGCGTTCGCACCAGAAGCGTCTTGCCAAGCCCCGGCACGCCCTCCAGCAAGCAGTGCCCGCCGACGAACAGACACGTCAAGACGCCATGCACAATATCGCTGTGCCCCACAATGACGCGCCCCAGTTGCTCCCGCACAGCCTTGTACCGGGCCGCAAACTCCTCCGCCTGCTTCTCAATCGACTGCGCAACGCTCATAGACGCTCGCTTTCATGCAAGGCTCGAGTGAGCCGTTAATTTGTTCCAAAAGAAAAAAGACCAAACAGGAAGAAACAGAGGTAACAGAGAAAACCAATAATTCTTCTCACGCATTTCTCTGTTTCCTCTGTTCCCTCCTGTTCAATTCTTATCCTTATATCCGCGAAATCCGCGGTTCTCACTTCTCTTCGTCCCGCTCTCGCCAAACTTGCTTCTTCGCCTTCAACAGCCGCTCCGTGTACGACTCCAGCGCCGGCTGTTCCGGCTTCGCTTCTTCCGCCGGCCGCGGCTTTTCCGCCACAGCCGCCGCGCCGCCCTCTACCGGCGGAGGCGTCACCCCGGCCGTCGGATCATTTATCTCAAACCGCGCCGCCGCCCGCCGTCCTTCAATCTGTTCGTCAATCTGCGCCTTCCGTGAACGCAGTCGGCTCATCGTCTCCGGCACGGGCGCCGCGTGTTCGCGCCGCAATATGTAGTCCCGCAAACGCGCCAGCGCCAGCCACAGCCACTCCAGGTTCACCTGCACGCGGCGGACAAACACGTCCGCCCAAAACAAGCAGGCCCCCAGCACCACCAGCCACGGCCAGATCGATTGCCGCGTGACCGCCGGCGGCAAATCGCGGCGAAATGGATTCTGCTCGATCTTCTTCGCCAACGCCACTGCGGCCAGCCCTTCCTTCACGAAATCGCCCGGCTTTCCCTTCGCGGCCGGAATTTCGGCGAGCGAATTCAACAGCGCCAGGTTCGTCTCAGTCGCGCGGTACTCCGCCGAATAACCGACGTTCACCCCCGTGCGAATCGGCGCCTTCCCGCCGCCCGGATTCACAACGATGAGGTAGCTCCCCGACATCTCCGACGGAAACTCACCCACATACCGTCCTGGCGCCACCTGCTGAATCTGAATCGGAACCGACTTCATATCCGGCGTCACCGCGCTGGCCGTCATCGTCTGGTTGTTCAGAAACTGCTCGTCGGCGTTCATCGCGGTGACCACGACCTGCGTCTTTCCATCCCGCACGTCCGTCGCAATGGTAAAGTCGCCGGTGTCGCCCGTCGGCCGCATCGACCAACGCACCATCTGGCTGAAGAACTTGTCGTAGCCCGCCCACGCCGGCCACTGCTTCGTCCACAATCGCCCGGCGTCGGTAGTCATCGCCACCGCCTTCCCGGCTCCGTACGTCCAGGTCGCCAGCAGGGTCGTGTTCTCCGGCTTCGCGGCCGGCTGCGGCGAACGCAGCACCACCTCGACTAGCGGATTCTCCTTCACCGTCGTCAACACGTAGCCCGTGATCGGCGGAATGCCGCCTTCGATGCCCCGCAGAATCTCATGCTGCGGCGCGTCCACAATCGGCGTCACGCC
>JAICUM010000293.1 GCA_025935855.1 Pirellulales bacterium
AGCGGCCGCGCCTTGGCTGATGTATTTGACAAAATTGTCTTCAGCGGAATCTCAATCGGCTTCTCCTCCTCCAGCGAAGGCCCCGAGCACGCGAACAAGACGGCCAGAAACATTTGCAACAACCGAGCATCGCTCATGTGAAACGCCTTCCAGATTGGTTCCAGTCGTCGCGTATCTTACCGCCAGGCGAATGATTACAGAACCGAAAACTACATTTTGCGGCAGATAGCAAGGCCTATCGCACTATCGCCACCTAGTCATCGCGCCGCGGCGCCCTGCGGTCATCTTCGTCTGGCGAGCGCGTTCCTGGCCACAAAGGAAAACGAACTGAGAACACAGGGATAAGAAATACGAACACGCCGTTCGACCTTCTTTTTCTCTCCTTCTCCGTTCCCTCTGTGCCCTCCTGTTCATTCTTCTTGTCTTGCTTGCACCTAACACTGTCGCTACGCCGCTCTCAACGATCCTCGTCATTCGCGAGGATTCGCGTGATTCGTGGCAAAAGTTCCCTTCCCGCTGTTCCCTCCCATTCAGCTTGAATAGCGCGCGGCCAAAAACTCGTCTTGAAAGATGGACCCATATTGTGTACACTAGTACACATGTTCTTTGGCAACTCGACCACACCTGCGCACAGGCGCGTCAGCCGTCTGAGCGCTCACGCTGCGCGCTTAAAACGTGGCATTGCATTTCGTCGCAATCGCACGTCGCCTGCCGCGACTGATTCTCCGGCTCCAAGCAACGCCTCAACCAGAGTCCCCCACGTGTCTTACGGAACAGACCGTCGTCGTAAGTGCCGAGAGTTCGATTTTTGTCACCGTTTCGTGCCTTCGCGACAAAACAGACTCGCTGCCATAATTCGCGCCGAGCCTAAAGAGCAGTGCTTTCAAGGCTATTCCCTCGCCACCGGCCCTTCGGCCCCGATTTCCATGATAAAGCCACTGGCATCGTAGCCTTTTTTCTTGACTTCCCCTCAGCCCGCCGCCATGCTGAAAGTCGATTCCGCCCGTGGGGGGCTTTTTTTTCGTCTACGAACTCGGTGTCGCTAATTACGTCCAGCCGCGACTTGTCTTAAGCCAGTCGTTTTCAGGCCCGGGCATGTCTCGGCAGGACGCCCGAAAGGATCGCGCCGGGCGCTTTTCTCCGCTCATCTGGCGAATGGCGAAGGGATTCGTGGCTGACGGGTTAGCCGCTGCGACGCCGTTTTCCTGTGAGGTACTCCTAAGATGACGTCTCGGTTCACGCTCGCCATGTCTATTCTCTTGTCGTGCAGTGGCTTGGCGCGGCTGCAGGCCAGCGACATCGTGCTCGATTGGAACGACACCGCTCGCGCCGTCATGCAGCACGACGGCACGAACGCCGTGAACCTGTCCAACCCCGGCTGGTCCACCCGTTCGGTCGCGATGCTGAACACGTCGATTTACGACGTGTTCCAGGCGTTCGACCGCACGAACAAACCGTGGCTCGTGAACGCGCACGCCGGCCCCAACACGTCGATGGACGCCGCGGTGAATCAAGCCGCGTTTGAAGTTCTCTCTCACTGTTATGTCGGCGAGTCGGCGATACTCACGAACGATTTCAACACTCGCATGGCGCTGATTCCTAACGGCCTCGATAAGACGAACGGCATCGCGCTCGGCCATCAAATCGCCGAAGCCTGCGCGACCGCCCGCGCCAACGACGGGGCCACCAGCTCCGCTCCCTACACGCCCGGTACGCTTCCCGGCCAGTGGCGGCCCGATCCCTACCACCCCACGCAGCAAGCGTGGGGCCCTGAGTGGGGCGCCGTTGCACCCTTTGGCATCTCCAACACAGCGAGCTTCATCAGCGCTCTGCCGCCGATCCCCGCCTTGAACAGCCAGGCGTACGCCGACGCGCTGAACCAGGTGAAGGACTACGGCGCCTTGAACAGTCCCTCGCGCACTGTTCAGGAAACGAACACCGGGCTCTTCTGGGGCTACGATCGCGCGCCGATGGGCTCGCCGGCGACCATGTTCGTCAAACACTTGGAAGAGATCGCCGAACAGGCAGGCAACACGCCGGCGCAGAACGCGCGGCTGTTCGCAATGGCGTCTGTCGCTCAGGCGGACGCCGCCATCAGCGCCTGGGACGCCAAATTCGTTTACAACTTCTGGCGGCCCGTCGCCGGCATTCAAGAAGCCGACGCCGACGGCAATCCCAACACCACCGCCGATCCCACATGGCAGCCGCTGGGCGCGCCGGGAGCTGATCCGAACTCGTCAAGCGACGACTTCACGCCGCCGTTCCCCTCCTGGACCTCCGGCCACGGCACGATCGGCGGCGCCGTCTTCAAGATGCTTGAGCTGTTCTACGGCACGAACAACTTTGCCGACATCCCCGGCGCCGGCGGTTCGACGTTCACGCTCACCTCGGAGGAGTTCAACAATCTGGGCGTCGCCGGCATGAGCCGCACCTACTCATCCTTCACGCAGGACATCAACAGTTGGGGCATCGGCCTTGAAGGCCAGGAGAACACCCCCGAAGGCGAAAACGCCATGAGCCGCATCTACTTGGGCGTCCACTGGATCTTCGATCAGAAGGGCGGCACGATGCTCGGCGAGAACATCGCCAGCTACGTGGCGAACAACTTCTTCCAGGCGGTGCCGGAGCCGGCTAGCGCTGGTTTAGTTTTCGCCGGCCTGCTCGGCGGACTTTCGCTGCGGCGCCGGTTGCGCAATCAGCACCTGCGGTCTGCCGTTTGATTCACGCGGCTTGGGACTCTCCGCGACCGGGCGGCATTTCGCTACAATGCTAGCGTTGTCGCCCAACCCACTTGCGCGGCCGCACGGAAGCACAGGAGACGTCCCTTGTCCGCCCCGCCGTTTGTTCATCTTCACTGCCACAGCCACTACAGCCTGCTCGACGGCGCCAGCCCGATCAAAGGTCTGGTCGCCCGCGCCAAAGAGCTCGGCATGAACGCCCTGGCCCTCACGGACCACGGCAATCTCTACGGTTCACTGGAGTTCTACAAAGCATGCAAGGACGCCGGCATCAACCCGGTCCTGGGCTACGAGGCCTACGTGGCGCCTGGCAGCCGGTTCGACAAGAGCGGCGCTCTAAGCAGCAAGGAGGCGACCTACCACCTGACGCTCTTGGCGAAGAATGCCGCCGGCTTCCGCAACCTTGTGAAGATGGCCAGCCGGGCCTTTCTCGAAGGCTTCTACCACAAGCCGCGCATCGATCGAGAGCTCTTGGAGCAATACAACGAAGGCATTATCTGCCTCAGCGGCTGCGTCAGCGGCGAGCTTAGCCGGTCGCTACTCGCCAGCGGGCCGGGATTGAATGAATCCAACGGCGCGTATGTCGAGGATCAGATCGCGCAGGCGCGCGAGATCGTCGGCTGGTTCCACCGCGTCTTCGGCGACCGGTACTTCATCGAGATTCAGGACAACGGCCTGGAAATCCAAAGGCTCGCCAAAGAGGCCTCGCTGGAAGTCGCCCGTCGGATGGGCCTGCCGGTCGTAGCGACCAGCGACGCCCACTATGTGCGGCAGGACGATGCCGTCGCCCAAGACGTCCTCCTCTGCATCAACACCGGCAAGTTCCGCACGGATACCAATCGCATGCGGATGGAGGGCGACCAGTTCTTTCTCCGCAGCCCTGACGAAATGTTCACGGCGCTGCCGGATCAGGAAGAGGCGCTGCGCCGTTCGCAGGAAATCGCCGATTCGGTTGATATAGACCTGGAGCTCGGCAAACGACACTTCCCGACGTTCCATGTTCCTGACGAGCAGTCGCCGCCCGAGTATCTGCGTGAGCTGTGCATCAAGGGCCTCAAGGAGCGCTATGCCAACAATTCCCGGCGAATCGCCGACGGCGACCTGGCGCCGGAGGTGTACGATCGGCTGAACCGCGAGCTGGACGTCATTACCAAGCTCGGCTTCTGCGACTACTTTCTCATCGTGTGGGATTTCGTCCGCTTCGCGGTGGAGAGCGATATCCCATGCACCGCGCGCGGCTCCGGCGTCGGTTCGCTGGTATGCTACGCGCTGAAGCTCAGCCATGTTTGCCCACTGCAGTACGATTTGCTGTTCGAGCGGTTCCTCGACGAAAGCCGGCTCGAGGCGCCCGATATCGACATCGACTTCTGCAAGGAGCGCCGCGGCGAGGTGCTGGAGTACGTCAAGCGGAAGTACGGCGAAGCGAATGTAGCCCAGATCGGCACGTTCGGCACGCTGGCCGCGCGGGCGGCCATCCGCGACGTCGGCCGCACGCTCGGCATGCCCATCTTCCGTGTCGATCAGATCGTCGCGATGGTGCCGGCCGAGCTGCACATCACGCTCAACAAGGCGCTGGAGCAGAACGAAGAGCTCAAGCAAACCTATGAGAAGGATCCTGAAGTCCGCGAGCTGATCGATCTGGCCCGCAAGATCGAGGGCCTCGCGCGGAACGTTGGCACGCACGCCGCCGCGGTGGTCATCGCTGAGCGGCCGGTCGATGAGTACGTGCCGCTCCAAACCGTGAAGGGCAAGACGGAAGTCATCACCCAATGGGCGATGGGCGATGTCGAGGCGGCCGGCCTGTTGAAGATGGACTTCCTCGGCCTGCGGAACCTCACCATCCTCGCCCGCAGCGTCGAGCTCATCGAGAAGTCCCGCGGCGAGCGGGTCGATCCCTATACGTTCCCGCTCGACGACAAGGAAACATTCGCCCTCCTGTGCCGCGGCGAAACGAAGGGCATTTTCCAGCTCGAAAGCGGCGGCATCCGCGACCTCCTCCAGCGGATGAAGCCCGACCACTTCCGCGACATCATCGCCACCAACGCGCTCTATCGGCCGGGGCCGCTCGAAGGCGGCATGGTCGATCAGTACATCGAGGTAAAGCACGGCCGCCGCCCCGCCGAATATCCGCATCAGGTCACCGAGGAAATCCTCGCCGAAACGCACGGCGTGATGGTGTACCAGGAACAGGTGATGCGGATTCTCAACCGCCTAGGCGGCATCGCCCTGTCCAACGCGTACACCTGCATCAAGGCGATCAGCAAGAAGAAGCTGCCCATCATTGCCCGTTACCGCGAGGAATTCATCGCCGGCGCCAAGAGTTTGGGCCTCGACGAGAAAAAGGCAAGCGAGCTGTTCGGCATGATCGAAAAGTTCGCCGGTTACGGCTTCAATAAATCGCACAGCACCGCCTACGCGCTGATCGCGTACATGACGGCGTACCTGAAGGCCCATTATCCCGTCGAGTTCATGGCGGCCCTTCTGTCATGCGACATTCCAGGCCGAAACTTCAAGAGCAAGGACTCGCTGGTCGAGCACATTGAAGACTGCCGCCGGATGCAAATCGACGTGCTGCCGCCGGACGTCAATGCCTCTGACTCGGACTTCAAAGTAGCCGCCGGCAAGATTCACTTTGGCTTAAGTGCGATCAAAGCCTGCGGCGGCGCGGCGGCCGAAGCCATTGCCGCCGAACGGCAAGACAATGGGCTGTTTACGAGCATCTTCGATTTCTGTGAGCGCGTTGATCCGCAATATTGCAATCGGGCCGCGATCGAATCCCTGATCAAAGCCGGCGCCTTCGATGCTCTCGGCGGGCATCGCGCCCAGCTCATGGCGGTCATTGAGCGAGCGCTGCAGTGCGGCGCCGCGAAGGCCGCGGACCGGCGCTCTGGCCAGAAGGGTCTTTTCGGTGAAGAAGAAGAGGTAGCCGGACCGGCAAATACCTCGTCGGTCCTTCCCGATGTGCCGCGCTGGCAGGACAAGGAGCAGCTCACCCAAGAAAAGGAAGTGCTCGGTTACTACCTGTCGAGCCATCCGCTAGAGGAGTACGAGCAAACGCTCCGCACGTTCTGCACGCACTCGAGCAAGACGCTCGGCGGACTGGCTCATCGCGACGAAGTGCTGCTCGGCGGCATGCTGGCGGCCATTAAATACTCCCACACAAAAAACCCCAAGCCGGGCTCTCCGAGCAAGTACGCCATGTGGGATCTGGAGGACATGGACGGCATTACGCGTTGCATCATGTGGCCGGACCAGTTCGCCGAGCACGGCGAGCGAGTGGCGGCCGATGCGATTCTCGCCGTGAAAGGCAAGATCGACCGCCGCCCCGGCGCCGAGGAAGTGAATCTCATCGTCGATGAGCTCATTCCGCTCGCCGAGCTGCCCGAACGCTATTCGAGTAGCGTGGTGATTTGCATTCGAGAAACGGACCACGGCCAACGCGGCCTGGAACAGCTACGCGAAATCCTGCGCGGCTATCCCGGCCAGAAGAAGCTCAGACTGCGGTTGGACCTGGCCGCCGGCGGCCAGGTATG